>JAQVOT010000133.1 GCA_028702415.1 Eubacteriales bacterium | reverse complement strand
GGCTGTTCCGGGATTGTATTTCTACGATAATGATGTGATTGAAATCGCAAAAAATGTGAAGCCTTCTGCAAGAGGTGAGATAGAGATCACTTCTGTAAACAACAGCTACCTTGAAACAGGGAAACTGAAGGTTTCACTCATGAAACGTGGAATGGCCTGGCTTGATACAGGAAACCCTGAAGGAATGCTTAAAGCGGCCGAATTTGTTGAAGCTGTTCAGTCAAGGCAGGGATTCTACATCGCATGTCTTGAAGAAATAGCCTGGCGCCGCGGTTTCATCGACGCAGAGGATTTAGAGACAATAGGAGAAGAGCTTAAGATGACAGATTACGGACAGTATCTGATTTCGCTCGTAAAATAACATGAAGAAGATAATGGTGTTAGGTGCAGGTCAGTATCAGGTTCCTATTATTGAACAGGCAAAAAAAATGGGACTGTTCACAATAGCAGTTTCACCGGATGGAGATTACCCGGGTCTGAAAATTGCCGATAAGATATACAATCTGGATGTTCGTGATGAAGAAAAAATACTGGAAACTGCTGAGGCTGAAGGGATAGAAGGGATTATTACAGACCAGACGGACATAGCGGTCAGAACCGTTGCATATGTTGCGGAGAAAATGGGGCTGTCAGGCATAGGCTACGAATGTTCCAAGCTTTTTACTGACAAATATCTCATGCGGAAGAAGACTAGGGAACTGGGCCTTGCAACAATTGAATACAGAATGGTAAGCACCCTGGAAGAAGCTATAGATTTCTTCTGTTTTTTACAGACAAAGGCTATAATAAAACCTGTTGACAATCAGGGAAGCAGAGGGGTTTTTCTGATTGACTCCCGGGAGGAATTAAGAAGACGTTTCGCAGAGGCAAAAAAATTCTCCGGAACAGGGCAGGTTATTATTGAGAGACATATTACAGGCCCTGAATATGAAGTTGATTCAATACTGGTTGATTACAGGGAAAAGACCTTAATGTACGCCGATACGGATCTCTATGATATTCCAAATGTTTTCGCGTCAAGAACACGGTTGTTCCCGTCGGCCGCTGATAAAAATACTATAGAAAAACTGCTTGAACTCAATCACAGAATAATTACCGGTTTTGGTCTTAAGCAGGGTCTTACCCACAGTGAATATATTCAGGATGAAAGCAGTGGGGAGATATTTCTTATCGAAGCTGCGGCAAGGGGAGGCGGTTCCTTTATCTCTTCGCACATCGCTGAGCTTCAGAGTGGAATAAACACCAGCGAATTTCTGGTTAGGACCGCAATGGGACAGATAAGCGAAATCCCGGAATTCGAAACAGGAAGATGTCATTGCGGATATGTAACATTCTATCTTCCCCGGGGAATTGTAACGGATGTCAGCAGTATTGAAACCATCAAAGCATTGCCTTTTGTGGTCAAACATACTCTGGATGATATTTATGAGGGGATGAAAACCGAGTCCTTTAGTGACAAGAGCGCAAGGCACGTTGTGATTGCTTTTGCATCATCCAGGGAAGAACTTGATGAGAGAATAGAAGAAATCAGGGATAAGCTTACAATTGAAACCATAACAGACCAGGGAATAAAGGGACCGATCTGGGAGTAACAGGAGAAATCAATGGAGAAAAAAATTATATCGGTGGTTGTACCGTGTTATAAAGCATCACAGCTGCTGGACATCCTCACGGAAAGAATAAGAAACACAATTGAAGCCAGAGACAATTACGACTACGAAATAGTATATGTTAACGATAGTCCTTTTGATGAGGATACAACTGCCAAAATAGACGAATTGTGCGAAAAAGACAGCAGGATAATAGGTGTTCACCAACTGAAGAATTTCGGACAGGATATAGCCCGAATAACAGGTATGCACTTTGCTACCGGTGATATCGTCATTAACATGGACGATGATGGGGAACATCCGCCGGAAGAGATGTTCAAGCTGATAGAAAAAGTGGAAGATGGCTATGATGTAGTATATGCGCAACTGCTTGAAAAAAAGCACCCGCCCCTTAAAAGGCTCACCAGCAGAATCAATGCTCATGTCATGGATTTTCTTGGCAATAAGAAAAAGGGCGTGGACACAACGGCATATGTGGCATACAGTAAAATATGTGCACAGAAAATAACAGAATATAGCAGTCCGTTCCCGGTAATAAGTTCCTTTGTATATCAGATAACCGACAAGATGATAATGGTGCCGATTAAGCACGATGAAAGGATTGCCGGAGAGACGGGGTATACTACTCTCCGCAGGATTAAGGAGGAACTGTCGGTTATGACCAGCTTCTCGATTAAGCCCCTTAGGATATCAGCATTAATGGGAACGGTGTTTGCGGTGCTCGGATTCATATGGGCAATAGTTACAATCGTCAGGCATTTTGTGGATCCGGAACTTACCATGGGATATGCATCGCTGCTCTCGGTTGTTCTGATAATCGGTGGGATAATTCTTGTTATACTTGGTCTGATCGGCGAGTATCTGGGAAGAATATATATGATAGTTAATGATAAGCCCCAGTTCGTTGTAAGGAGAGCTGTAAACAGTGATAGAAGAAGAGAGACAGAAAAACAAAGCTAAATACTTCATACTGATGCACTTCGTACTGCTCTTTCTTTCCTTGAATGCAGTATGTTCTAAACAGGCAGCCCAGTATGACTGGTTCACATTTAAATGGTTCCTGTTTTACGGTCTGGTGATTTTCTGCCTGGGGACATATGCCATTGCCTGGCAGATCATTCTCAAGGGTTTGCCGCTTACAGTGGCATTTTCCAATAAGGCCGTGGCAATATTCTGGGGAATGTTCTGGGGATATGTTCTCTTTGATGAGCAGATTACATTGAAGCAAATTATTTCCGCAGTCATAATACTTACAGGAATCATTATTATCTCTACGGAGAAAGAGCCGGAAAAAGCAAAGATTAATGATGCATCGGAGGTGGAGCAAAATGAATGAAATGGTTCTATACTCCGGAATATTTCTGATGGGTGTAGTGATTTCCTCTTTCGCACAGATTGCATTGAAAAAAACAGCGGATAAGCCTCACGATTCATTTATCAGGCAGTACATGAATTTTCCGGTAATTGCTGCATATACAGTGTTTTTTCTGGCAACATTACTCTCGATTCTGGCTTACAAGGTAATTCCTCTTTCCATGGGACCTGTGCTGGAGTCAACCCAGTATTTGTTCATCGCACTTCTGAGCTGGATTTTTCTGAAGGAGCATATCAGTAAGCGAAAGATATTTGGAATTGGAATAGTGATATTCGGAATACTTCTTTATTCCTTCTGGTAAGATGCAAAAGCAGAAATAAAAATAGCTGTTGATTATTCAACGGCTATTTCTATGTTTTCAAGTGTCTTATTTAGCGTTGTCACTGCATCATCCAAAGTATTACCTTTGGTTATCACATGTCCGATTCTATGAGGGCCGACCTTGAATTTGTGAACCTGATCTCCGGGTTCAAAATCAAACTGAATGTCAACAATATCTTGATTATCAGGATTGCTGTTTTTCTGTGATTTTATCACACCGTCCTTCTCGGCCATGAGCAGCATGCTTGCATTTGGCGTACCCCGGTAGCTGTCTGCAGGGCTTCCGTCTCCTGCAGAAAAGTCAACATCTTCACCAAGAGCGGAGAGAAGAATCTTCTCATAATAGTCATAACCGTAATAAATTGATACCAGCTCCGCAAGGCAGGTTGCACCGCTTCGGCCTCCGATTTCCAGAACATAAGTCCTGTTGTCTTTCATTATAAAATCGGCGTTAATCGCACAGTTATCAAGCCCCATGGCTTTGATCGCAAGTTTCAGCTGATCTTTGGCATCTTCTTCAACTGCAGAATCCAGATTATATGGAGCAAAATGTCCAATTGGTACACCGGTGTCGCCTTTGAAAACGTAATCTCCATGAGGAAGGATAAACTGAACATCTCCATCTTTCACGAATGCCTGGGCACCAAACTCCTCGCCTTCGATAAACTCTTCAACAATAAAATAATTGGAGCGTGTGTTATCGAGCACGCTGTTTCTAGCGTCTTCGAATTCATCCCTTGAATTTACCTTGATTATTCCTCTGCTGCCGGAAGAATCAACTGATTTGAACATAACAGGAAACTGCAGATCAGTCAGTGTATCTGCATAGTTTTCATCATCAAAAGATATTTTTCTGAATCTAGCCGTACGTACACCATATTTTTCGTAGCAGCTTTTCATAAGCAGCTTGTCCGTTGCTATTTCAGCAGACTTGAAACCCAGTCCCGTAAGACCCAGTGTATCGCATACTCTACCTATGGTGATCACGGCCACATCTGTTCCTGTTGTGATAATACCATCAATCTTCTCACGTCTTGCTATTGAAAGAATCCTGGCATAATCGGTGGTGTTTTCATAGTAAACCTTGTCTGCCAGTTCA
>JAQVOT010000132.1 GCA_028702415.1 Eubacteriales bacterium | reverse complement strand
GGTTTCCAGACAGGTCTTGCCTCGATAAATTCCTTCTCAAGAGCGATCATGACATCAAGCGGTTTCACCGATGAACCTTCTTTGATAGTCATAGAGGACAACCAGTAATTCGGAACACCGAAATCAGCTACCGGCATCATTTCAATGTCCGGGATATCAGCGAAAGCCTTTTTGTAAAAGTCGTATATGGCTTTCTTCTGCTGGATCCTCTGATCAAGGACCCGGAGCTGGCCTCGTCCTATTCCGGCAAGTACATTGCTCATCCTGTAATTGAATCCGAGTTCGCTGTGTTGATAATGTCTTGCCTGATCTCTTGCCTGAGTGATAGAGAATTTGACTTTTTTTATCGCTATCTCATCTTCAGATACCAGCATTCCTCCGCCGGAAGTAGTGATGATCTTGTTGCCGTTAAATGAGAATACACCAAATTTGCCTATCGTTCCGGATTTTTTCCCTTTGTATGTTGCACCGATCGATTCGGCAGCATCTTCGATGATAGGAACGTTATATTCATCGCATATCTGTTTGATACTGTCATAATCTGCGCTCTGACCATAGAGGTTTACTACGATTACCGCTTTAGGAAGCTTACCTTGTGCAGCATGTGCATCCATAGCTTTCTTAAGAGCATATGGAGACATGTTCCAGCTTTCTCTCTCAGAGTCGATAAAAACCGGTATAGCCTGCTCATAGATTATTGGATTGCAGCTCCCGGAAAATGTCAGCGAAGAGCAGAATATAAGATCACCTGCACTTACTCCAAGGCATCTGAGTGCCATATGGATCGCAGCCGTTCCGGTTGTCATAGCGGCAGCAGCACCTATATCGACATGCCTTTGCACTTCTTTTTCAAATTCATCTACATTCGGACCCAATGGCGCGATCCAGTTCGTGTCGAAAGCCTGTTGAACGAAGATCTGTTCCATCCCGCCCATATGAGGAGATGAAAGATATATCCTTTTGCTGTCCTTACCGGCAAGTGAACTTTTGATAAGTTCAGCATTATCCATCATCACATCTTCGAAAGCCATATAATAGAAATTCGGAACGAGTTCTCTGACGGTCTGAACTACCTGATCAGATACGATCTCATTGCTGCTTTTATCCAGTACTAATGTCAGGTCCTCAAACTTTCTCGTCAGTTCAGGGAGATTGTCAAAAACTGATCTCGCAGTATTTATCCTTTCATGTCCGGTTGGATTCACCCCTTCAGGATCTGTCAGGACTTCATCGTGTACATCGCCGTTGATGATCGCACCGGTGATTTTTATTTCTATTTCAGTATCGGGATCATATCCTGAAAGCTTTATATAGTCTCTTGCCAGATCGTATATACGTACCGGCTTGCCCATATCCAGCACGAATATTTCACCGCCCTCAGCCATCATGGCTGACTGGATGATAAGACTTACTGCTTCAGTCATTGTCATAAAATATTTTGTAAGTTCACGGTTTTCTACGGTCAGCGGTCCTTCATGTGAAAGTTCATCCTTAAACCTCTGCAGATACTCACACGTGCTCTGCATTATATTTCCGAATCTGACAGCAGTAAATCTGGTTTTGGAATTCTTGTTCATCGACTGTATGAGCATTTCACTTATTCTTTTTGATGCGCCAAGGATATCGACAGGATTTGCGGCCTTATCCGATGATATATAAATGAAATCCTCAGCACCAAATCTATCTGATGCCTTCGTTACATTTAATGTTCCGAAAATATTGTTTTTCACCGTCTCACCAAGGTTTTCGTTCATATAGTCGATCTTGTTGTGTGAAGCGCAATGGTAGACGATCTGCGGTCTGTAGGTCATAAGGATATTGTTCATATTATTTTGATCCTTAACGGATCCGATAACAAATTTTATCCGGTCCGATTTGTCGGTCTTACTTATTTCTGACTGGAACTCAGATAATCTGTATTCATTGATATCCAGAACGATCACCTGTCCGGGATCATATTTCATAAGGAGTTTACAGATATTGCTGCCTACTGTTCCCGCACCACCTGTTATAAGGATAGTTTTACCCGCATAAAAGTCTCTCAGCTTCTCTTCGTCCAGCCTTATCTTCTCTCTCCCCAACAGCTCTTCCGGCTGGATGTTTCTTATACTTCTGATGTCTCTGTCTTCCATGATACCTTCATACAGATTCGGCATAGTTTTGACAGAACATGATGTCTTCTTGCAGATATCGATTATCTCTTTCTTGCGCTTAACAGACAGAGACGGGATCGCCAGCAGTATTATATCGATTCTCATTTCTTCAGCGATCCGGACTATAGCATTTGTATCTCCGGCTACCGGAACACCTGAGATGTAAGTTCCTATTTTCTGTTTGTCGTCATCTATTGCGCACACAGGGTAAAGTTTATTGTGTTTGTTTGCCCGCATTTCGTTTATAGCCATAACAGCCGCTTCGCCCGCCCCGATGATCATGACTCTGCCGTCATTATACTTCCTGGCTTTCAGCCACGCTTGCATATAAAGAAAAGTCCTGTAAGCGATCCGTATTCCTAATGTCAAAAAAGTCGCAAGTATCGCAGATAGCACTACCATGGGCAGGAAGATGAGTCTTTCAAATATTTGGATAACCAGAAGGATCATTCCTGCAATAACATTTGCAGCTATCCCAAACAGGTATTCTCTGAACCCTGCGTATTTCCATATCGTATTATAAAGATTGGACAGGATGTAACTTACGAAGAATATCGGCGTTGCTATAAGGACCGCGGTAAAGAAGCGCTGATCCAGATATTTAAGTGTCATTACGCCATAACGGAAAAAATAAGCCATTATAAAAGAAACTACGATGGCAGCAATGTCATATAAAATAAAACCTATCAGATTTTTCTTGATCCTGATCTTCAATGATCCTTCTCCCCGGATACCATCAACCTATAATATGTATTCGAAGTGCTTCCCACTCGTTCGATAAGATTATCTTTAACCATTTCATTTAAGATCGATCGTGAACGTCTCTCTCCTAATCCCAGTAAATTTTGAGCAATTTGTGTAGTGATGGTATTTTCTGTATTTTCCAAATAATGAATTATCATTTCTTCATATCTGTCAACGACTTTTTTATCAGTAGATTTATGCTTAACATGTTCTCTATGCAAGATAACTGAAACATAATCGCCTTTTTCTATGATTTCAGGTACAGCCAACCCTCTTTGTATGCAACTTGACCTGATTCTTAGGATACCGCTCCCCCATTGTTCAATATATTTTAACTCCTTAAAAACTCTGGCTACGACCTTATTCTTGATTTCAGATCTTCCCTCCAGAATTTCCGCTTGAGTTATTGTACTCGGAAATGATCCTGGTGATGTAATTTTGACAACATCGTCAAAAACCGCAACTTTAATATCTCTGCCGAAATTCGAGTAATCTCTGTGAACAACAGCATTAACCAGACTCTCCCTTATAGCTTCGGTTGGTATCTCAAACTGATCATCACGTTGCAGTCCCTTGATTTTACTACCCATGCTGATGTGATTTTTAATAAAAGCTTCAGCGTTCTCCAACTGTGAAAACACATCACCTGAGTATTCCTTACTGTCAAGAAATACATCCATTGTATTACCTTTAAACCTACTACACTTGATCCTTACATGGTCAAAATATCCCAGAATTATCAACAGACCATTTGTTGGTACGATCTTGCCGTTTTCATCATTTATAAGTTTTAGTTTTTTCATTACTGCTAAACTAAAATTCTTATCCAGAAGTGCAAAACGGTTTGAAATCGGAGTAGTGTCCAATGAATGAAAGCTGATTGTTTTATTTATTTCCTGGTCAAAACTTATATTTAACCTCTGTCTTTCGAGATCCATAACATTTTCATGATTCGCCAAACGATTGGTCGCCCCAACACGTATATATACACCGCTTTCTTTTCCTTTTGCTTTTAAATAATAAGGCAATAAATTACCTCGGTACACTTCAATGACCATTACCAGAAGATTATTTATAGTTTTCGTATAAATGTCAGGAAGTATGCTTGGATAACAGGTGTCATAAATCATTGACGTAACTTTATCCATTAACTCAAAGACGTTCCTGTCAGATTTTAATCCTACGATATCGCCTTTATCATTAACGCCAATAATTATTTTACCGCCACCGGTGTTCGAAAAAGCAACAACTGTTTTAGCAATACTATTACCCTTAGGCAATTCAGCTTTGAATTCAAGGTTTTTACCCTCGCCACTATAAATAAGATTTAGTAAACTGTTCATATATACACCAACATATTCTTCGGCAATCTTCGGCAATCTTCGGCAATCTTCTCCCACAGCTTCGCACGACACCGTTCCCCGGTGCCATTATCTCTGAAACTATGTGACCTCCACCCTTACCACACGCGCTGAGGCGATGATGGTTCGAACCGAAGATCCTGTGCGAAGTCCCT
>JAQVOT010000131.1 GCA_028702415.1 Eubacteriales bacterium | reverse complement strand
ATCTGTGCCATTTCCTCTTCATTCACATCAAAAAGCCGGAAGTCGTATTCCCCCAGAGCCTCGTGAATTTCCTTGGAAAAGCTGTGCTTTAAAGGAGCACCGATAAGACCGAAAAGTCCCTGGTTTTTTTTCAGATAAATTTCCTGCTTTTTTCTGCTGGCTGCGAAGAGGGTACTGAAAATCTGTGGAACAAAATCCTTAAGTTCAGTACTGGATTCATTAGAAATTCTATCCAGGATTTCTGCTTCACGTTGGGGATTTCTTAAAGGAAGTCCTGCGGCCTTTTTTGTTTTTGCGACCTGTGTGGATATGTCAGTTCTGCGCTGAATAAGCTTGAGGATTTCATTGTCGATCTTGTCTATTTCGTCACGCAGAACCTCAAGTTTTCCGCCGCTGTGGGAGGCCCTGCCGTCACCGGTGTCGGAAAGACTGTCGCAGGTGGAGGTTAGCGCACTGCCGGTTTCAGCCTCTTTCATATAGATTGCATCCAATAAACCCAGTGCCATGGCCGCTTCTACGGCGGGTATTGCCCGAACCGCCACGCATGGGTCGTGACGCCCTTCAATAATCAGTGTTTCACTCCGGCCCGTTTCAAGATTCACGGATCTTTGGGGAATGCTGATCGAAGGAGTTGGTTTGAAGGCGACGCGACAGATTACAGGCATGCCCGTGGTAATTCCTCCCAGGATACCTCCGCAGTTATTGGTGCGGGTTTTCAGTGCAGGAAGATTGTTGGCGACCTGCCCATCGTAGTAAAATTCGTCGTTTGCTTCTGAACCCTTCATATCTGCCAGTCTGAAACCCGCTCCGAATTCCACGCCTTTGACTGCAGGAATTCCGAAGAGTATTTCAGACAGTATACCCTCAAGGCCATCGTACATGGCACCGCCGATTCCTGCCGGAACGCCGGTGGCTGTGCATTCAACAATGCCCCCTATAGAGTCCCCCGATTCCCAGGCCTGCCGCAGGGCAGAAATGAAAGACTCGCTCCGGAAATAGTCAGCATCGGTGTTTCTGTTGATTCGGCATAGTTTCGCAGCAACCTTTATGCCCATATCCTCCAGAACCTGCAGAGCCAGGCCTCCAGCCAGGCACAGGGCTACAGTCATGCGTCCGCTGAAGGGACCACCCCCCGACATGTTAATTGAATCTCCATAGCGTAGACGGGCCGTATAGTCAGCATGTCCCGGACGTGGGACAGTGCGGAATTTATCATAATCACGGGGGCGGGTATCCTTGTTTGGAATGAGGTATTCCAAAGTACGAGACCCAAGCCTGATTTCATCCTTAACCAGAGAGGGGATGTCATCCTCCCGGCGATGGCTTGTATAATCGGAACGACCCGGGGCACGGCGATTCAGGAAAATCTGGAGTTTGTCCATTTTCGGTGTGAAATCCAAAGGCAGCCCCTCTATTGACACACCAACAAAGGGCTCATGGGAACCCCCATACACAGTTGTTCTGATTTTGCGTCCGAAAGTGGATTTCATATGAAAAATCTCCTCAAAATAATTATATGATCTCTTCTATTTCCCCACCAAGGGAAATGAAGTCATTAAAAAAGTCCGGATAGGATTTCCTTATTGCCATGGGATCTTCCAGGAAGACCGGCTCTTTGCAAAGGCAGGATGCTATGGAGGCAGCCATAGCGATCCGGTGGTCTCCATAACTGTTGGCATGACCGCCTTCAATAAATGCTCTGCCGGTAAATGACAGGCGGTCACCGCCGTAAGAAATGTCTGCACCCAGGGCAAGAAGGGAGGCATAGATTGTCTTCATACGATTGGACTCCTTAAGCCGCAGTCTTTCACCGTTCAGGATCATTGATGTGCCTTCTGCAAAAACCATGAGAACTGACAACACAGGAGTGAGATCCGAAATCTGAGAAACGTCAATCTCAACCCCTTTCAGATTGCAGGCCCTAGCGGTAATGTCTGATTTCCCGTCAGGGCGGGTTTCGATATCAAGATCGGCACCCATCATGGCAAGCACATCCAGAATTTCCTTATCCCACTGGTGGGAGTTAAGGTTCAGTCCCCGAACTGTGATGTTGCCGCTTAGGGCTCCGGCTGCCAGCCAAAAGGCGGCGTTGGACCAGTCTCCATCGAGAGAGAGATTTTCAGGCTCCATGTAAGACTGCCATCCCGGAATTCCATAGGTCAGAAAACCCTGTTCGTTTTTTTCAACGGAAATATCTATACCGAATTCAGACAGAACATCCAGGGTCATTTCAACATAGCCGGCGGATTCAAGTTCGGTGGTCAGGATAATACGGCTGTCACCACAAAGAATCGGCAAAGCGAAAAGCAGCCCGGTAATGAACTGAGAGCTGATGTTTCCGGGAAGGACATATTCTCCCGGCTGCAGCCGGCCGCTTACACGACATATTTCCTTGAAGCGGTCGGCGCTCTTGTTTGAGCCCATTACAAAGAGGCACCCGTGCCGCTCCATCTCTTCCTTAAGAGGAGCTATTGGACGATCCGGAAGCCTTCCGGTTCCCAAAAAAGTTGCATTGTCTTTAAGTGCCATCACAACAGGAAGCAGAAACCTGAAAGTGGAGCCGCTCTCCCGGCAGTCCAGATATGGCGTGGATTTGTCAAGTTGAAAGAGGCAGGCACGAGTGGCCTCCAGATCATCGGATTCAGGGGCCTCAGCCAGTGCAGGGGGTTCGAAGCCCCGGTTTGAACCCTGTAACTCAGAGAGTTTACAGGCTATCAGCAATCTATGTGTGTGGGATTTTGATGGCATGGCATCAAGAACACCCTCTAATTTCCTCGGTATCAGCTTCAATTCCATCTAAACCCTCGCTTTCTTCAGGCCTGTATCAATAAAATCTGCCAGATTTTCTGAAGGCAGGATTTTCATTTCACAATGACCCGGTACGTCGGGATAAACAATTGTAATATTATCACCGGCACGCTTCTTGTCATTAAGCGCAGCGGCAGCAAGGTCTTCAGCTGCAAAATCGGTAATGACTTTGTATCCGAAGGCATCGATAATTTTTTTAATGTAAGGAGCCATGGGCTGGGTGCTCCAGCCCAGCTTATCTGCTGCCAGGGCGGTGAGATACATTCCTGTCATTACAGCGCTACCGTGGCTTATTTTGTAGCCTGAACATTTCTCAATGGCATGAGCTATAGTATGCCCCAGGTTCAGAAGTTTTCTTTCACCTGATTCCAGTTCGTCTGCCTCAACTAGATTCTTCTTCACCATTATCGCCTTTGCAGTTGCGGCGAAAATACTGTCTGACAGACAGTCAATTATGGATAAGTCACCAATGAAGGCGGCCTTGATAATCTCGGCCAGCCCCTCAAGGAGGTGTTTTTCTGGAAGCGTTTCCAGAGCCTTAGGGTCAATAAGAACCAGCTCCGGTTGCCAGAAGCTGCCGGTCATGTTCTTGCCGGCGGCGGTGTTTACGCCGGTTTTACCCCCTACACTTGAGTCGGCCATTGCCAGCAGGCTGGTTGGAACCTGAATGCAGCTGATACCTCTCATAAAGATAGATGCAGCGAAACCTGCAACATCCCCGGTGATGCCTCCCCCAAGAGCAACAATTCCGTCAGTTCTGGTAAAGTTGTTTTCAGAAAGGAAGTCCAGGATTCCCTGAACCGTATCTATGGTCTTGAATTCCTCTCCACCCGGAAACACGTAAGTACACACATTAAACCCTGCCTCAGACAGTGACTTATGAAAAGACAGGTTTTCTCTGCCATAGAGAAGGTATATATTACTGTCGCATACAACACAAAGTCTGGCAGGGCTGCCATGGACCCTGCTTATTTCCTTTCCGGCTCTTTTCAGAAGACCTTCATCCATAAGGATTTCGTATTCACTTGATGCGTTTACTTTAATGTTCATGCTCTTTTGTTCATACTCTTGTGCTAGAATCAGTGGGCAAACACGGAATTGCGACGCCGGTGACTCATTAGCGTATCGCCATAATGCCCTTGAGGGCACTCATGAGATTACCGAATTCCTCAGGAGTCAGAGACTGGCCGCCATCGCAAAGGGCTTTCTCCGGATTTGTGTGGACCTCTATGAGGAGCCCGTCTGCACCGGCAGCTGTTGCAGCCAGTGACATTGGCTTGACCAGATATGGCAGTCCTGTTCCGTGACTGGGATCTGCAATAACCGGCAGATGAGTCAGATTCTTAAGAAGGGGGATTGCCGAAATATCCATGGTATTTCTGGTCATTGGCTCGAAGGTTCTGATTCCCCGTTCGCAGAGGATTACCTGCCTGTTGCCTCCCGACAAAAGGTATTCGGCTGACAGGAGCAGTTCCTTGATCGTGGCGGAGTGACTTCTCTTGAGAAGAATCGGTTTTTCTATGTGTGACAGCTCGGTGAGAAGTTCGGCGTTTCGCATGTTTCTCTCACCCACCTGTATTATATCTACATCTTCAAACAGCGGAAGATGAGCCGCATTAACTATTTCAGATACCACAGGCATGTTAAGCTGTTCTCTGACTTCCGACAGAAA
>JAQVOT010000130.1 GCA_028702415.1 Eubacteriales bacterium | reverse complement strand
GGCGGGAGCAAAGAACGGCATTTTTCCTGTCGATGAGATTACAGAGGAATACATGAAGGGCAGAGTGAAGGAGGAATGGACGAAATTTGAGGCAGATTCAGATGCTGAATATGCTCAGGAATACGAGATCAATCTCAGCGAACTGAAGCCAACGGTATCCTTCCCTCATCTTCCTGAAAATACGAGAACTATAGATCAGGTCGGGGAAGTGACTATCCAGCAGGTTGTAATCGGTTCCTGTACCAACGGAAGAATCGAGGATATGGAAAAAGCTGCTGAAATATTCAAGGGCCGGAAGGTTCACGAAAATGTAAGAGCAATAATCATTCCCGCAACCCAGGAGATCTACAAGGAGTGCATAAAACGGGGCTGGATTGAGATTTTCATCGATGCCGGTTGTGTTGTCTCAACACCTACATGCGGGCCGTGTCTAGGCGGGCACATGGGGATTCTGGCAGCAGGGGAAAGATGTGTTGCTACAACAAACAGAAATTTCGTAGGCAGAATGGGGCACGTTGAATCAGAGGTTTATCTGGCAAGCCCAGTTGTGGCAGCTGCTTCAGCTATTTCGGGGCGAATAGCCGGCCCGGATAACATCTAGTGGGATTCTGAAGGGTGATGGAGCCGGAACGATTTATGATAATCGGCGGCAGGCACAGAAAGGTTTGAATATATGAAAGCACATGGAACAGTACATAAATACGGTGACAATGTGGACACCGATGTAATAATTCCGGCAAGACATCTTAACACGGCAGACCACAAGGAGCTGGCCAGCCATTGCATGGAGGATATCGATGGGGAATTTGTAAACAAAGTGAAGAAGGGTGACATCATGGTGGGTGGCGAAAACTTCGGATGCGGATCATCCAGAGAACACGCACCAATCGCCATAAAGACAAGCGGAATCGACTGCGTAATTGCCAAGACCTTCGCTAGAATTTTTTACAGAAATTCAATCAACATAGGCCTTCCGATTCTTGAATGTCCGGAGGCCAGCGAGAAAATTGAATCGGGAGATAGGGTATCCATAGATTTCGATACAGGAACGATCATAAACGAAACAAAAGGCGAGACATATCACGCTCTGCCCTTTCCTGAATTCATCAGAGATATCATGGCTAAGGGCGGACTGATGAATAGTTTGAAAGCATAGAGGAGAATTTATGAAATATAAGATTGCAGTAATACCGGGAGACGGGATCGGCCCGGAGGTAATGGAAGAGACCCTGAAGGTGTTGGACAAAATCAGCAGAAAATACGGTCACAACTTCGAATACACCAAGGTTCTAGCGGGAGGATGTGCGATTGATCAGGTGGGAGAATGCCTGCCTCAGCAAACAATCGACATATGCAGGGCGAGTGACGCCGTGCTTCTCGGGGCTGTAGGCGGATGGAAGTGGGACAGCCTTCCCGGGAACGAGAGACCTGAGATGGCACTGCTGGGGCTGAGAAAAGCTCTAGGGCTTTTTGCAAATCTAAGACCGGCAATTCTCTTCGAGGAACTGGCAGAAGCCTGTCCGCTAAAACCGGAAATCGTGGAAGGCGGGCTTGATATTTGCGTGGTGAGAGAGCTGACCGGCGGAATTTATTTCGGAGAAAAGGGAACAAGGGAAACCGAAATGGGCCTTGCGGCCTATGATATAGAGGAATACTCCGAAGAGGAGGTAAGACGTATCGCAAAGGTAGCATTTGACATGGCCATGAAAAGGGGAAAGAAAGTAACCAGTGTGGACAAGGCAAATGTTCTGGAAAGCTCCAGACTCTGGCGAAGGGTAGTCGCTGAAGTAGCCGAGGATTATCCTGAGGTTGAGCTGAACAATCTCTACATCGACAATGCTGCTATGCAGATGGTAAGAAATCCTAAGCAGTTCGATGTGATCGTAACAAGCAATATTTTTGGTGATATTCTTTCTGATGAGGCCAGTATGATTACCGGTTCAATCGGAATGCTGCCATCGGCTAGTCTGGCAAGTGGAAATTTCGGAATGTACGAGCCTGTTCACGGATCTGCACCTGACCTTGCAGGTCTTGATATGGCAAATCCTATGGCTACGATTCTGTCGGCTGCCATGATGCTGAGGTACACCTTTGACTTAAAGGATGAAGCGGATGATATTGAAAATGCAGTCCGTAGGGTTTTGTCGGCAGGTTACAGAACTCCCGATATCGGAAATACAGATGATGGAGATCCAACTACGGACGACACCAGGCTGATTGGAACCGCAAAGGCAGGCAAACTGATTGCTGAGGCAATCTGACAGGCAAGAGCTTCGATAAAAAATCAAACGCCCGGGAACTCAAGTGTTCCCGGGCGTTTTACTTTAACATAATTACTGTCTGAAGAATGGTAATTCTGTGAGAATTATTTCACAGGTACAATCCAGCCGAATTCATCTTTTGCCTTTCCGATCTGGATACCGTAAATTGTATCGTAGAGCATCTGGGCAACAGGCCCGATTTTGCCCTTATTGATGATCATGTTAATGTCCTTGTATTTCAGTTCACCCACAGGTGATATGATCGCTGCTGTTCCGGAAGCGAACATCTCGTTGAAATGCCCATTTTTGTAGGCTTCCACTATTTCATCAATTGAAAGCAGTCTTTCGGAGACCTTATATCCCCTGGACCTGAGCACCTTGAGGCAGGAGTCTCTGGTGATACCAGGAAGTATTGTACCCCTTAATGGTGCTGTTATTACTTCGTCACCGATCACGAAGAAGGCGTTTGAAGTGCCCACTTCTTCCACGTATTTCTTTTCATTTCCGTCCAGCCAGAGGATCTGTTCGAATCCCTTCTCGTGGGCGATTAACTGAGCTTTAAGGCTCCCGGCGTAGTTACCGGCACATTTTGCTTCACCTGTTCCTCCCATGGCAGCCCTTACGTATTCGTTCTCAACATAGAGCTTCGTAGGTTGCATACCATTTGCATAGTATGGGCCGGAAGGAGATAGGATTATCACGAATTTATAGGACTTGGAAGCTCTGATTCCCAGATGAGGTTCAGAAGCGAATATGAAAGGCCTGATGTAGAGGGAGGTGTCCTTCTTTTCCGGAATCCAGTCGGAATCAACCTTAACTATTGCCTTAACAGCTTCAACGTAGAGATCCTCATCCATAGGTGGGATGCAAAGTCTGTCATTTGTTTTGTTTGTTCTTTTGGCGTTCATGTCAGGTCTGAATAGCTGAACCTGTCCATCAACTGACTTGTAGGCCTTGAGACCTTCGAACATCTCCTGGCCGTAATGTAGAGCCAGAGAGGCGGGATCCAGTTCAAGAGGAGCGTAGGGAACGATTTTTCCGTCGTGCCAGCCCTGTCCTTCATCGTAATCCATGACAAACATATGATCCGTAAAAAACTTGCCAAATGGCAGGTTCTCAGGATCAGGCTTCTGCTTTGGATTTGTGGTTTTTGTTACAGGGAAATCGTACTTCATATAAGGCTCCTTTCATCGGTTGACAGTTCTTGCTCTTGTATATTTGAATATATGATCGAGACAAATAGATACAAAGGCCATGACATTAGTCATGACATACATATGACTATATTTTATCACTACAATAATATAATACCGAGATTGTTGTATGTCAACAATAAAACTCAAAGAAATTTATGCAATATCACAAAACATATTCTGCTTTTGCATTCTACAGCTCTCCGCATGTACCCACAGGGCAGGCACCGTCCACAGCATCCATTACAGCCATTGTTTTTTCTCTGTCAAACCAGCTGCAGAGTTCAATGCCGTGAAGTCCTTCGGCTGCCAGCTTTTTCGCTGCCTCGTTTGCCTGTTGCTGATCCTTAACATAGATAGCGTGGGTATACAGATCATCGCATTCGATCACCACATCCACCGGTTCTTCAACGCCTCTCATTACGATTACGATTCCGAACCTTGTGAATTCCTCCAGTGCTTCAACCATTGCCAGCTGTTCAGGCATGTAGTCTGCATGTCTTATCTTTACGCCTTCCCCTGCTGCGGCCTGCATCTTTGCTGTGATTTCGTCGTCGAAGGCACCGCACAAATTGAAGAGAGTATAACCCTCAGCTACCAGCTTAAGCGCGTACTCCAATGCCATATCCATGTTGTCGGTTCCGATTATCAGATTGTAACTTTCCGAATTCTCATATACGCCCTTGTAGGTCTCTGGGGTCTGTCCCGGACAATCAACAATAAAAGCAAATTTCAACATTCTTTTTCCTCCTTACACAAGTTATTTAGCAATGTAATTATAGCATAGTATGTTATAATCAAGGCAAAAAAAGAGAAGGAAAAGATAAGCATATGACAGAGTTGGATGACCAACAAAAGAACAATCTGAAACTTGAAAAGAAAATATTGAACATCAGTTTCGTGGGAAGCATTGTCTTCCTGGCGGCGGAGATTTTCTTCGCCTTCAGGACCGGTACTAAGGCATTACTTATGGATTGCGTTTATGACCTGACAGATCTGGCCATGATAGGACCATTTATGGTGCTGGTGCCTTTGCTCTAC
>JAQVOT010000129.1 GCA_028702415.1 Eubacteriales bacterium | reverse complement strand
TTTTCTAAGGGCCTGTGACATTAGTCTTGCCTGCATTCCTACAGTCGCATCACCCATTGCTCCATCAATTTCATGTTTAGGAACCAGTGCAGCAACAGAGTCAACTACGATAACATCAAGAGCACCACTGCGAACAAGGGTTTCTGCAATTTCAAGAGCCTGCTCTCCATAATCGGGCTGTGAAACAAGCAGTTCATCTACATCCACACCTAGGTTTCTGGCATATCCGGGATCAAGGGCATGTTCTGCATCTATAAATGCGGCTTTGCCTCCTTTTTTCTGGGCTTCCGCGATAATATGAAGGGCCAGAGTTGTCTTACCTGAGGATTCAGGTCCGTATATTTCTACAATTCTACCCCTGGGAACACCTCCTATGCCTGTTGCCAGATCCAGACTCATGGAACCTGTGGGAATGGCTTCTATATTAAGTCTGGCATTATCATCACCAAGCTTCATTACCGAGCCTTTACCAAACTGTTTCTGAATTTGCGCCATGGCACTTGCCAGGGCCTTTTCCCTTTCTTCATCGCTGGAGAAATGCGGTCTCATGTCATTGTTTACTGCCATATTGAATACCTCCATAATCCGTGAACATTTGTTCTGTCAATATAATACCCCTATACAACCATGTTGTCAACATATTTTGAACATTTGTTCGCACAGTTTGTCGTCAACTAATAAATGTAATTAATTCCATTTATTAACATTATATGACATGTTTTCTGTTTGTCAATATATGTTTTTATATATCATATCAAACATGCTAAGCATTGCATACTTTCTGTTTCTTGCTCTGTCTTTAATATTTCTGCTGATTTTGCGGCACTCAACTTTGCCATTATATACAAATCCTATATATACAAGCCCAACAGGCTTCTCTTCTGTTCCACCATCAGGTCCGGCTATACCTGTAACAGAAATGCCTATATCACTTCCGCTTACATTCTTAATACCTTCGGCCATTTCAATGGCCGTTTCTTCGCTTACCGCACCATATAAGTTTAAAGTTTCAGGCTTCACTCCCAGTTCTTCGATCTTCGCCCTGTTGCTGTATGTTACAATACCTCTGTCAAAACAATCAGAGATCCCCGGTGTATCTGTAAGTGCTGCTGCAAACATTCCGCCGGTACATGATTCCGCACATGATATACTCAAGCCTTTTTTCATCAGAAGAGACGCAACAACATTGGAATACTCTTCACCCTCGTAACTGTAAATATATTGTCCTATGATTTTATCTATCTTACCAACCATCTCTGTGACCGCAGCTTCAGCTTCATGTTTTGTCGATCTTTTTGAAGCTACTCTCACCGATGTGTGCCCATCTTTGGCATAAGTTGCAACAGTAGGATCAGTCTGCCCGTTTATTACCGGAAGCAGTACGGTCTCCAGATCGGATTCTCCAATGCCGAATGTCATGATTTCCTTATAGACAAGAGAGTCCTCTGCCAGTTCCTCAAGCCATGGCTGAACTTTTCCTTCAAACATCCTGGTCGCTTCATTTGGCGGTCCCGGCATGCAGGCAATCCACTGTTTCTTTTCAGGATTGTGGGGATTTCTGCGATCGAGAGCAAATCCGGGCGCTGTACCGAAGTCATTTGCGAACACCATGCATCTTGAAGGCAAAAGCGCCTGCTTGATATTGTTCTCCGTCATAACAGCCTTATAAGCCGACATACGTTTCTTGATAGAATCAAGAATATCATCATGCATTACTAGACTATCCCCCATTACATGGCAGACTGTTTCCTTTGTCATATCATCCTGAGTAGGTCCAAGTCCTCCTGTTGTAATTACAATGTCACAGTCCTTAAAAGATCTTTCAATCATATCAGCCAGACGCTCCGGGTTATCTCCCACAGTGAAATGATACATAACATCAATTCCAACAGCATTGAGCTTTCGGGAAAGATAAACGGTATTCGTGTTTGTAATCTGTCCGAACAGCAATTCTGTACCTACGCTTAAAATGGTTGCTCTCACTGCGAAAATACCCCCTTGTTTTTTACTATATACTCAATTCCTGAATAAACTGTCATAACAAGAGAAGCCAAGAGGAAAATCTGTCCAATTGTCATTACAATCTGAAACTGACTCAATGCATGCGCAAGTATAAGCACAGGTACGGCTATCATCTGAAGAACAGTCTTGATTTTGCCACTGTAGCCTGCGGCTATAACTATACCCTCGCTAGCGGCAACCGTTCTTATTCCTGATACTGCAAACTCTCTTGCAAGAATTATGATGAACATCCAGGCCGGTACTGTTCCGTCTCCAACCATGAGACAGAAAGCTGAGTAAACCAGCACCTTATCAGCCAAGGGGTCCATAATCTTTCCGAAATTGGTTACCAGATTCCTCTTTCTGGCTATCATACCATCAAGCATGTCCGTAAAGGCTGCTGCAATAAATATTACAAGTGCGATCCAAAAACATGCTGCTACATAAAATCCCAGAATATATAAGCCCACAAAGAACGGTACAGCTATTACTCTTACTACTGTCAATTTATTTGGTAGATTCATATTTACCTTCCTTTCACTATTTGACCTGTACTCCCACCAGGTCGTAATCAAATGCATCCATTATTTGCACTCTGACGAAATCCCCCGGATTGAGAATCTCATACGAACTGAATATTACTGTATTATCAATTTCCGGTGCATCATACATGGTTCTGCCCAGATATGCACCTTCTTCATCAATTTCATCCACAATTACATCAAAAACCTCTGCTATCTTCTTTTCGTTGAGCTCCTTTGATATCTCCATCTGCATCCTCATAATACTGTCCGAACGCTGAATCCTGGTTTCCTCCGGAATCTGATCCTCTCTGTCACCGGCAGGAGTTCCTTCCTCCTGAGAATATGCAAACACTCCCAGTCTTTCGAATCGTGTTTTCCGGACAAAGTCGTATAGGATATCAAAATCAGCCTGTGTTTCTCCCGGAAAACCTGTTATAAAAGTGGTTCTGATGTGGATATCAGGAATCGCATGTCTTAGCTTTCTGATAGTATTTCTGATGCTCTCGGATGTGGACCTTCTTCCCATTCCGGTTAGCACATTATCAGAAATATGCTGAAGGGGAATATCGATGTAGTTGGCAATCCTCTTTTCTGCTGCCATCACCTCTATTAGCTCGTCAGTTATTTTATCCTCATAGCAGTACATTAATCTGATCCATCTGAATCCTTCATCAGGCTTATCTCCACCGATACAGCATAACTTTTTCAGGAGTTCAGGAAGCTTCAGTTCACCGTATATATCTCTTCCATACTCCGTCACATCCTGAGCGATCAGAATGAGTTCTCTCGTGCCTGCATCGGCCAGTTTTTCAGCCTCATTTATTATGTTTTCCATTGATCTTGAGCGATATCCCCCTCTGATCTGAGGAATAACACAATATGCACAGCAGTTATTACAGCCTTCTGCTATCCTCAAAGTAGCGGAATATGGATTATCTTTTATTTTTCTGGCACTTAACTCTTCAAATTCACAAGGTGCAGAGCTTCTATAAACCCTTGAATGGGCGCAGTTCTCCCCTATCTGAGAATCCATTCTGTATTTTTTAATGATTTCAGGTAGTTTTTCATAATCGTTAACTCCCACAAAAATATCAATTTCCGGGATTTCCTCTGCAAGTTCTTCCGCATAGCGCTGAGTCAGGCAACCTGCAACCACAAGAATCTGTCTGTCCCTGAAACTGATCATGTCAAATACAGTGTTTATGGATTCTATCTTAGCATCATTTATAAACCCGCATGTATTGACAAGAATTACATCGGCATCATGAATATCTTCCGTAACCCTCATCCCGGCATTTTCCCATATTCCCGCAATCCCCTCGGAATCATTAAAATTTTTCGGACATCCCAGTGTTTCAATATAAAGATTCATACTACAGATCCTCTACTGAATCCTGCATGTTGGCAAGATCCTCTTCAGAAATAAGCACCGCACGGGGCCGGGATCCGTCAGGAGGTCCAACGATCTGCCTTTCCTCCATCATGTCGATAATTCTCGCCGCTCGGTTATATCCGATTCTGAAGCGTCTCTGAAGCATTGAAACTGAAGCGGTCCCTGCACCAACAACCAGTTCAATTGCATCAGGCAGAAGTTCATCTCCCATATCCAGTCTTTTTTCCTTCTCAACGTCAGGTATGTTCACTCTGGATATGGTATCCATCACATCGGCTTCAGTTGCCCCATCAACGATCCCCTGGCTCTTAACATATTCAATCAGTTTTTTTACCTCATCATCGGAAATGAAAGGCCCTTGGATTCTCTTTGGCTTGTTGCTTCCAATTGGAGCAAACAGCATATCTCCCTTTCCCACAAGTCTTTCTGCTCCAACCATGTCAAGTATAGTTCGTGAATCCACCTGTGAAGTTACCGCAAAAGCTATTCTGGAAGGTATGTTGGCCTTTATTAGTCCTGTAATTACATTAACAGAAGGTCTCTGTGTTGCAATAAGCAAGTTCATTCCTGCAGCCCTGGCTTTCTGT
>JAQVOT010000128.1 GCA_028702415.1 Eubacteriales bacterium | reverse complement strand
AGTGTGTGTTATATTGTCCATAGCGATAGGATTCCTTTCATTAGACGTTTTTGTAGTTACTAACATTCTAATGGAACCTATCGCTTTTGTATATGAATGATGGTGTCACATCAATTGTAGATCAACAATCCTATGCTTGTAATGTGATAAAACCCTATTGCATTAAGGGGAATAAAAAGATATTATATGAGTGATGTTATAAATAAATTGATAATGAGGTAAAAGGAGGAAGTTATGGCTAATAAATATTGCTGTAAAGCTTGTGATTATGTTTACAATCCACAGCGTGGAGATCTGGAGGGTGGAGTTTCTCCCGGTGTAGAATTTGAAGATCTTCCTGAAAACTGGATCTGCCCAAGATGTGGTTTAGGTAAGGAATACTTCGAACCTGTAGTTTCTAAGGAAGAAGAATAATCCGAACATCAGGAGACTGTTGCATTGACACAAAGTTCAAGTGACCAATGCAACGGTCTCTTTTTAATATGTGCCAAGCTGATGTATAAACAAGGAAATCAGACGTTTTTCTTTGACCGGTTTGCCCCGGTTAGTTTTGCGTTTTTCAAGGCGATATTGTATTATGGACGGATGGAGAAATTAACATTTAAAGAAAAATGCGGATACAGTTCGGCTGCAGTTCGAGATGCTGTTGCGTACATGTTTGTGACAACTTTCATAATGTTTTTTCTTACTACGGTGGCAGGCCTTCAGCCGGCTATCGCGGGAAGCCTGACGGTAATCGGTTCTATCTGGGACGCCTTGTGTAACCCCATTATCGGGTATATTTCCGATCACACAAGATCAAAATGGGGAAGACGCAGACCTTTTATGCTATGGTTTTGCATACCTTTATTTGCATTCATGATTTTGCTGTACACCTCGGTTGAAGTAAGCTACACTCTGAAAGTAATATATTACGGTTTCATGGTGCTGGGATTCTGGACCAGTTTCACCGGATTCTTCGTTCCCTTTTATGCCTTGGGAGCAGAATACACCAGAGACTATAACGAGCGTACAACTTTAAGATCTTATGCCTCGTTTTTCAATATGATAGGTACACTGTTCAGCATGGCAATGCCCACGATGATGGTGGAATTCTTCGACAGCATGGGGATGACGGTGCAGCGGGCGTGGCAGGTTACGGCTGTTTTCCTGGGGGTTATCACAGTTTTGAGCATTATCATTACTGTATTTGCATCAAAGGATAAGGATACTTGCGGGGATTTTGCAAAAGCTGGCTGCGAGGATGAGGAAGCGGATGTGGAGGATTCAAAACCGGAGGTGGGGATATCGGAGATGTTCAGGGAATATCTGCAGGTACTAAGCCTGAGACCCATGAGACTGCTTCTGATAGTATCCATGTTCTATCTGATTGCATACGCCATAATAATGTCAGACTTCATATACCTATTGACATATAATCTGGGATTTTCGGGTAAAGGTGTTTCCACAACTATGCTTGCGAGAAGCTTTCTCATAGTAATATTTATTCCGGTTATCGCTAAAATCTGTACGATCACGGACAAACGGCAGACACAGATTCTTATAATTATTTTAGGCGGAGTGGGTTTGATAGTAATGAGATTTCTGCCAATAGACAACATGCTGGTTTTAGGAGTATTTCTCTTTATTGCCGCCATGACGACTCAGACTTACTGGCAGATTATGCCGGCAATATTCTACGACGTCTGCGAGTATGATGAATATCATACAGGAAACAGAAGAGAGGGAGCTATCGTTTCAGTGCAGGGCCTGGTGGAGGCTTTGTCTGCAGGGATCGGGGCTCAGATATTGGGAATTATACTGCAGCTGGCGGGGTTTAATGGTGCTGTAGATGTCCAGGATGCTTTGGCACTTGAGTGGATATATAACTGTACAACATGGGTACCGGCAATATTTCTGGCGGTGGCAGGTATTGCTCTTTTTAAGTTCCCGATCACTAAATCCTATTACAGTGAAATGATACAGAAACTGGATGAGAGAAAGAAGAGAAAAAATGACTGATTTCAGAAAAGTAATCGAAGAAAACCCTATTGTAAAAAACATTGCTGACTGCAGGGAAATATTCTGGATTAATCCGGATTGCAGAGAAAGAGGCAAATGGAATCAGGGGGAGGAAAAGCTTGTTGACATAGATGAGGCTGAGGCACGGCTTCTCAGATTCGCGCCTTTTATTGAAAGGGTATTTCCTGAAGTAAAAGGTGGAATTATCGAGTCGCCCCTTACTGAGATCCCATGGAAAGTGATAAGTGAAAAAGGATCCGGCAGACTTTTTCTGAAGCAGGATTCACATCTTCCTATTTCAGGTTCCATTAAGGCCAGAGGCGGCATATATGAAGTACTGAAGCTGGCAGAAACTCTGGCCGTATCTGCAGGACTTCTGAAATATGACCCTGAAACAGGTGAACATGAAAGTTATGCCAGCTTGGCAGATCCGGATATGAGAGAGTTTTTCTCCGGATATAAAGTGGCCGTGGGATCAACGGGGAATCTGGGACTTTCTATTGGAATAATCAGTGCAGCCATCGGATTCCACGTTACCGTTCACATGTCATCGGATGCCCGACAGTGGAAAAAAGACATGCTCCGTTCTAAGGGGGTTACCGTTGTTGAATATCCTGACGATTATGAGGCGGCAGTTGCTCAGGGCAGGAGGGAGGCAGAGGCAGATACTACATGTCATTTTGTTGATGATGAAAATTCCCTCGATCTGTTTGCCGGTTACTCAGTTGCAGGCAAAAGACTTAAGGCCCAGCTTGAAGAAAAGGGAATAACCATTGACAAGGATCACAGATTGTACGTATATCTTCCATGCGGCGTAGGTGGAGCTCCGGGAGGAGTCACCTATGGAATCAGGGAATATTTCGGTGACAATGCCTATTGCTTCTTTGCAGAACCTACCCATGCACCTTGCATGACGCTGGGATTGGCTACTGGTCTGTTCGAAAGGATTTCAGTTGGGGATATCGGAATCGATGGCAAAACCGAGGCCGACGGTCTGGCAGTAGGTCGCCCATCAGCACTTGTTGCCGCTGCAATGCAGTCAAGATTAAACGGTTGCTTCACAGTGGAGGATGAGAGGCTGTATCCCTATCTGGCAGCGCTGAAGGATGCAACAGGCATCTTCATTGAGCCATCTGCCTGTGCCGCGTTTCAGGGAATTAAATACATTGAGGATGAAGCTCTGAAGTACAGCGACATTCCTGAGCCGGATGATAATTCGGTTAATATTCTATGGGCAACAGGAGGGAACATGGTTCCCCAGGCGGAAAAGCAGGCATACTACAGAAGAGGTAAGCAGGCAGAGACACTTTTGACTTGAAAGAAAGCCGGGTATTTGGTACTATAAGTTGTACTCCTACTTTGGGCAGTAACATTATTTGAAAGGTAACAGAACGATGCTTATTTTATTTCTGGCATTATTATTCGGAATAGTTGTCCTTCTGATTCTGTTGAAGAATATGAAAGGCGATTTTATTGCAGAACTTCGCGGACATGGAACTCAGAAAATTCGTGCTATTATCAAGGCAGTCCTCATGATAATGGTGCTTCTGTACATTCTGATTTTCCTGGTGGTAATCCTGAAAACCATATTTATTTAAGAGTAAAAATGATAATGACCTGACATATCCATATGTCAGGTCATTTTTTTTTGCCTTTGCATACCTTTATATAGAAAACAATACCGACCGGTCATAGTAAATCCGCATACTGGTCAGAATCGATCCACGTAGTTGAGAAGGCTGCTTATGGATTGCCCCTCTGTTTTGTCGTCAGCGTTGCCGCCACTTCCTCCGTGACCACCGAAGGAACTGCCCCCTCGGGAGGAACCCATGACGGTGTTGTAGTAAATCACCGTGGCATCGAAACGTTCTTCGGTTGCACGGATTATGGCGTATGAGCCGCCACTTCTATCTCGAGGAAGAGAAAGGCTTCCGGGATTTATGTACCATAAGAAGCCCCCCGAGGCAGAGGGATCTTCGGTCTGTTCAACCATAGCCTTGTGTGTATGTCCGAAAACCGCAGCGAAGCAGTCATTTTCCAGGGCCTTGTAGCGAAGCTTGTCAAAACTAAAGTTTACGCCCTCATTGTGGCCGTGGGTGACCAGAATCCTGCCGGCAGGGGTATCCACAACTGCGAAGTCACCGCCTTTAGGATCGCAGTTGTCACCAGAGTAGGAGCCGTCGCAGTTTCCCCGCACATATACGAATGGAACATTCAGTTCTTGTTCCAGTTCCTTGGCATCAAGGTAAAAGTCGCCGGCATGGATAACAAGGTCGATATTATTCAGCTTTGGCCATATGTCACGAACCTTGCTGAGTTTGTCATGAGTGTCGCTTATAACAAGTATTTTCATGGCTTTATTATAGCACACTAAAATTGACGATAGACACATTTTCAAGTACAATCCTGTCTTTGACAGTTAGAAGAGCATAAAACTCCGCTAACCCTTGGAAAATAAGGGAAGCGGAGTTTGCTATTTTTTCGTGAAATGCGTAACCAGTTATAATCCTTTGGATCGTCTAAGTATTCCG
>JAQVOT010000127.1 GCA_028702415.1 Eubacteriales bacterium | reverse complement strand
TTCCTGATGACATAATTCCTGCTGCTGATCCAAATGTTGCTTCCAGATAAGGAACCAGAATGTATCCTGACAGAAGCGGGAATATGAGACAAATCAGAACTACCAACGCCACCAGAGTGATGTGTACGAATGTTTCTGTCTTGTGAACATCATATTCGATTGATTCTTCCTTGGCCACTACTGCAGTAAGCTTGCCCATCCACTTTAGCCAGTAGAATGCTGTTACAGCACTACCGAAGCAGATTAATCCAACAAGCAGCATGTTCCCTGAGTCAACGAAGGATACCATACATCCCCACTTTGAAATCAGCATTCCGAATGGAGCCAGGAACATACCTGCAATACCTATAATCATACACATTGCAAGTCTTGGCATCTTGGAGAAAAGTCCGTCCATATCTTCTATCATTCTTGATCCGATATGGTGTTCTGCAGTACCTACGCAGAGGAACAGTAATGACTTGGTAATTGCATGGAATATGATTAGCATTATTCCTGCCCAAACCGCTCCGGCTGATCCAACGCCACCGCAGGCAACTATCAGACCCAGGTTGGCAATAGTTGAGTAAGCCAGAACTCTCTTGGCATTGTTCTGGGAAATAGCTGCGCAGGATGCGAAGAGGAAGGTCAGACCACCTACCATCATAACCATAATTCCAGCGAAATTGTTCATTCCAAGAACCGGAGCAAGCTTTATTATAATGAATACGCCGGCCTTAACCATTGTTGAAGAGTGAAGCAGTGCTGAAGTAGGAGTAGGCGCAACCATTGCCCCAAGCAGCCAGCTGTTAAATGGCATCTGTGCTGCCTTGGTGATACCTGCAAACGCGAAGAATGCTGCAGGTATAGCAATCAAGTCGCCGTATACAGATCCTATCAGTAGCATTGTACTCAGTTCAATTGTCTGGAATACGGTTCCGAGAATAACGATACCAACTGCGAATCCGATACCTCCAAGCAGGTTCATAATCAAGGCTCTGAACGCGTTGTTTGTAGCTTCTTCGGTTTTTGTGTAACCGATAAGCCAGAATGATGATAAGCTGGTAATTTCCCAGAAGAAATACATCCAGATCATGTTGTTGGATGTTACCAGGCCTACCATTGCTCCCAGGAACAGGAACATAACGAAGAAGAACCAAGGCCTTCTGTCCTTGGCACCCTTAGGTTCGTGATGCTGGAAGTCTTTCATGTAGCCTAATGCATACACTGCAATCAGTGTGCCGATGATGCCTATGATAAGTACCATGACAATTGAAAGCCTGTCAATATACATATTGCTTTCAACTTCTATACCATGTCCTTTAGTAAATTCAAACCAAATTATCAATGGAGTCTGAATGATTGCAAACAGAGCAGCCAGCCACTTCTTGTGCTTCCATGCTGTGATGACAATATAGATGCATAATCCTGCTTCTACTATCATCATGATGTAGTTCACAATTTCACCGTTGAATGAGAAGAATTCCCCACCGCCCCCGGCGTACTGAATAGCTACAACAATGGACATAATCGCAATAATCGCAGCGGATCCGATAACGATTACATCTCTACCTTTGTCTGCTTTCACTACTAAAAGAATAAAGGCTATTACCATCGGGAAAAAGATTAGAAAAAGTATTGTGCCCATTTAATCCTCCTAATAATAAAATCTAACTTATTCTTTGAAAAATAACATTTCACAACATTATACATACTATGGCAGGTAATAATCAAGTTCGAAAGAAAATACAAAATACAAAATATACTATTCCGCAAGATTATTAGCAAACAAATGCTTGAAAAAAACCGTCGCAAAAGCAATTGCAACGGTTAATCACCACCTTTAGCGGCTCTATTTGTCTTTCATCATACTTATCTGATTCAGAGGCCAGATTCTCATGACAACGTCACCTCTGATTTTTCGCATATCCACAACTCCCAGCTTTGGATTTCTGCTGTCATACTTAATAAACTTATCTGAAGAGCGATTGTCACTTAACACAAATATCTGATTACCCTTCAGTTCCTTTTTTTTGAACTTGCCTTTTGCGCCTGAGATGTCATTTCTGCTTGTATATTCATGGCCGTTGACAAGCACCTTGCCATCCTTTACCTGAACAAAATCTCCCGGTACAGCAATTACTCTGGCAATAATGTTGTCTTTAGCTCCCGCCTCCAGAGAAATATCCTTATCCAGCACAACCAGCATATCCCTGTCCGGTGCTTTTCTCTTGGCTGAAAAGTTGGCAAATTTATTTGCCAGAATCACCTGCCCATCCCTAATTGTCGGATCCATGGAGTTGCCCTCCTGAATCTCAGGTGCAACTAGCATAAACATAATTATTGCAAGTATTATGGCCAATCTGTAGGGTCTCCCCTTAATGTTTGATTTCTCGCCGGGTGTCAGAAATTGCATTAATAATTATTCCTTTCTATTTTGAAATGCAAACCCATTATACAGAAGACCCGGTGCTTATTCAAGCATCGGGTCTTTTAATCTGTATTTAAGAATTATCGCTAATCAGCTATTCTTTCTTCTCGGCAGCAGCTTCCATGGCTTTGATAAAAGCTTTGTGCTCTTCGAGTTCTTTGTTGAACTTATCGCTTAGATATTCACAGCCCTTCTTGTGTATTGCTTTGCACTCCTCAACTGATGGTTCAACCTTTTTTGACACCAGGTAAATAACAATGCATGCAACTGCACATACAATTGTCATAGCCCACAGTACAATCCTGATTGTTCCAACGATTGTATCAACACTGACTGCCTCAAGAATTCCATCGAAGTAGTCTCCGGATCCCCATGCATCAGGGCCACCCCAATCTTCGTACCAAGGTTCGAAGACAAGTGCTACAATATTCATTACACTAACAAGCAGAAGCAGGAAAGAAATTCTTCTTGTATCACCCATTGCCAGCTTTGTCTTAGGGTTGACCGGGAACGCCTCAGGGTTCTTGGCTGACAGCCCGCCATACATTCTTCTCCAGATCAGGTAGAGGATTGGTCCTGTAAGGATACCAACCATACCGCCTGTATAGTAGTCTGATCCGTTAACGAAGAATGCGAAGATAGCTACGAACATAGGAACGATACAGATAACCTTCAGCAATCCACTTCCTCCTGGAATTCTCCAAAGATAATCTTCTTTAGGAATTCTATTTCTCAGAATCATGCATGAAATGTATACCATTATGTAGGATGACAGCAGCAGTGCTACATCAAGCACGATGATAAATCCGAATGGGAACATGCAGAATATCAGGTTGAAGATTCCAACTGACAGTACTGATACGTACGGAACTCCGCGTTTTGAAAGCTTAACCAGTATATAAGGAGTCAGATGGTCATCTGCCAGAGCGAAGAACCCTCTGGAACCTGATGTGATATATGTGTTATAGATTGAGCACTGTGCCAGAATTGCAACTATTACAAATACAATTCCCCAGCCCGGGCCCCAGAAGTGTGAAACCACATCCGCATATCCTACGGATTCTCCGTCAGTTCCCCAGTTTTCCCACTGACCGATGGAGCCAAGACCAGCTGTGGTAGGCAGAATGTATGTTGCCATGATCAGCGGAATTGTAACCAGTGTTCCCTTAGGAATTACCTGAGGGTTTGCAACTTCTCCAGCCAAAGTTGACATGGATTCGTATCCTGAGTACATCCACATGGCTATTGAAATACCACCTGCGATGTAGAAGAACCAGTCTGTGATTCCTTCTGCAGGTTCAGGGGTAATTTGGAATGAAATTGTTTCTGCCGTAGCGGCATCTCCACCCCAATTCATAAAGCCGCAGATCGCAACCATTGCGAATGCAACCATAACCAGAAGTGAAAGTACTGTTGATACCGATCCTACTTCTTTAACACCTCTAACATTAACTATTGTGAAGATTGCGATCATTGAAAATTTCAGCGCGAATTCAGCGGGAATACCCATATCCCATACCGTTGCGGCATATCCGCCGGCCAGTATTACATATGAAGTATTATCGATGTAGATGGAGATTGTTCTCCACCAGCCTGCCTGGAATCCCCAGAACTCTCCTAGAGCTTCCTGTACCCATTTGTAATATCCACCTTCCTGTGGTCTTACAGAACCAAGTTCTGATGCGACCATTCCGAAAGGAAGTCCCCATACAAACGGTAGTACACACAGCATGATGATTGTTAGACCAGGACCGGTCCAAGGAATCATTTCTTCGATTCCGTAACATCCTGCTGATACCAGGCAGAAAATCATGAATACAACTGTTGATACTTTGATATTCGCTTTGGCGAGTACCGGAGCATCAGTTGCAGTCTGTACAGCTTGCTGTTGACTCATTTAATTTTCCTCCTACAAGATAACAACTGTTATAATTACATATTTCATTATAACATTATGCATAAATGTTTCAATGATATAACCCGTTAAATACTTAAAAATAAAAGGAGAACAGCAAATCTGTTCTCCTTTTCATGTCAAGTCTGTAATAAAATCAATCCATTTCAGAAATTATCCTTCAATTTTCTTGGCTGTTTCTGAACCAGGAAGTGGAGGGAACTTATCGTCAAATAGAATTTCAT
>JAQVOT010000126.1 GCA_028702415.1 Eubacteriales bacterium | reverse complement strand
CCCAGAACACAAAGTAAACATCTCTCTTGAGCTGATCACTGTACTTGTTCATAAGCCTTGCAAGTTCAACGTTTACTGCATCACCTGAAGCATTGCAGATCGCAGACTTGCCCCATGCATCCACATGGCTTCCAACTACTACAAATTGTCCGTTTGACTCTCCGCCCTTGATAAAAGCTGTTGTCTGGTCAGCTTGGATCCATTCTCTGGTTGCTTCAGCAGTCATCCAGATTTTTACTTCACCACTACTGCAGTAGCCGGCAAGTCTTTCCCCATCCTTTCTGGAAATACTGATAACCGGGATATCTACGATTTCCTTCTCGCTCTGCGGCGTAGGGTTTCCCCACTGAGTTTTTACTGCTCCCATCTGGATCAGGTCATCGTCTGACTTGCCCCAGTTCATTATAATCAAAGCTTTTGCTCCAAGCTCCCATGCGATTCGGGCCTTTTCAGGTCTTCCCGGACTCCATGTCATATCGGTGAGAATAATTTTATCAGTAGGATCAATCCCTTCATAATCGGTGTATCCTCCGGATCCCACATAAATCAGTTCTCCGGAAATTCCTTCTGCTCCGGTATTTCTAATGTGCCCAACGGGACGTGCCTTGAACTCTACTGCCTCCGGCAAAAGCATCTTGAGCCTGGCCTCTCCGGGATAGCTCATATACATAGGAAAATGATCGATCCATGCATCCACACCATAGCCTATTAGCCTGTCTCTTAGATATTCAGTAGCTTTTCTCATTTCCCCGGTGCCGGAAAGTCTTTCGCCCACCTCGTCAACAAGAAACGCCATTGTTTCATTTATTTCTTTTAGAGACAGTTCGTCAGAAAGTTTTTTTCTTAATGTCATTTATACCTACCCCCTCTTAAGGAAACCTGTCATACAATGCATTGCACCGTATCCTTTTAGTATTTCACTTATATCAACTGAAATAACTTTTATTCCGTTTTTTTCCAGCAATTCCCGGGATCTTGGATTTCCTTCAGGCATTACGATCAATCCCGGCTCTATGGCTACAAAGTTGATAGCCAGCGTTTCTTTGGCCTCCAGTCTTGATGGGCATTCCAGAAGCTTGATGCCCTTTTTCTTAAGTGAATCACAAACATCGTAAGGCACCTGTGAGGCATGGATCATTGCAACGTCCTCACTGGCCATGTTCAGCAGTCCGTCAATATGCGCATGCCCATATGGGATCTGCATGTGAATAATATCATTTACGCCCATTCTGCGAAGCTCTGCCTCCACCATTTCATAACCTTCTCTGTTGGTTCTTACTCCGGATGCCAGCACGATTGTATGTCTATCGATCCAAAGCCCCATTGCCCCTTCAAAAGTAGCCCCCCCGCACACTGTTCTTATAATAGGAACACCCAGATCAGCTAATGCCTTTGCCATATAGCGCTCCTCCCCGCGTCTTGCCTCCATGGCAGGACGGGTAACAATAGCTCCCTCAGGGGTCATAAGAAGCAGATCTCTGCAAAAAACAGCATTGGGCTTGTCCTTGCGCTGTTCCTCTATATAATTTACACGGATGCCGTGGTCTTTATAAATCTTTGCAAGGGCATCGTGCTGAGCTCTGAATTTACCCACATCGATAGGTCCTTTGAACCGCACTTGCTCCCAACTAAAGTCGTCAATTTCAGCCCCGGGTTTTCTCATGATTACTGAAGAGAGTTTTTCGACTTCTGAGCTTACGCCCCATTCTCCCCAAAGTTCTTTCATGTCTTCTTCAATAGTAGATTCTTTTCCAAACCACTTTTCGCCCGGAAGAGCATCTATATCATTTATGTAGTCTCTCATATTGTGACCTCCCTTGTTTTTTTGCGAAAAAATTCGCCTGCTTGTTTTATTATTGTGCAAGTGGCGTGCCAATCTTTTTTCATGTAAAGACTATATGTTCAGGCTTCCGACAGTAAAAATATCTTTACTTTATAAAAAAATCTTTACGGGACGTAAAGATTTTTTTACTTTGTTTATGGTATTATCTGTTTTTTTTATTGTTTACGGTTATATCGTGTTTCATCATTTTATAATATAGCGACTGCTTTGTTATACGTAGCAGATCCGCCGCTTGAACAAGCGTGCCGCTTCTTTCAATTGCAGATCTAATAAGTCTTTTCTCATAAGCTGCTGTTTCTTTATCCAGCGATATTCCCCCCTTCGGAAAATCTTCCCCTTGAGAGTACATCACGTCTCCTCTGCTTAAAATTTCGTTGTCATAACTTTTGAACAAGTACTCTGCTATGTCTTTCTTCTGTATGAACCGGCTGGAAGAAACATTGAAAGCACCCTCGATTATATTTTTAAGTTCTCTGACGTTTCCCGGCCATGTATACTTGTAGAATATCTCCTCCACTTCTTTGTCGATGCCCAATATTTTCTTGTTCATCTGCTTATTATACTGTTCAATAAAATGAGAAGTAAGGAACAGGATGTCATTAACACGTTCCCTTAAAGGCGGAACGTTGATCTGAACAACACTGAGCCTGTAAAACAGATCTTCCCTCAGATTGCCGTCTCTCACACTTTTAAGGGGATTTTCGTTTACAGCTGAAATAATCTTGATGTCAGTCCTTATAGGTTCATATCCTCCGATTCTGGTAATCTGCTTTTCTTCTATGGCTCTCAATATCTTTGACTGAATACCTATTTCCATGGAGTTGATTTCGTCAAGGAACAGAGTCCCTCCATGGGCAATTTCAAATAATCCCGGTTTATTTTCCGAGCCTGTGTAGCTTCCTTTGATAGTTCCGAATAAAATCCCTTCCAGAAGATTGGCCGGTATTGCTGCGCAATTCTGAGAAATAAACTTTTTGCTTTTACGACTACTGGAAGTGTGAATAGACTGAGCCACCAGTTCTTTGCCCGTACCGGTTTCGCCGTATATAAGTACTGATGAATCTGTTATTGCAACCATTGGGATTCTTTCTTTTAATGTTTCCATCGCCGGTGCATTTGTTATTATGTCATCCACCGTATACAGATTTTTTATAGCCTTTGTCCCTTTTAGTGACAATACAATATTCTGCCGCTCATAACTAGGATCCATATATCTGGAAACATCGATTGCTCCTATGATCTGGCCATTTTCAATTATTGGCATCGTCGTATTTACAACTTTAAGTCTCTGACCATCATATGATACCAATGTCTGTTCCTCATTGAAGATCGGCTTGCCGGTTTTAAGCACCCGGAATATGCTGCTGGTTTCTTCGGACAGTTCGGGATATATTTCCAGGAGGTGTTTACCGAGCAGATCCTTTTCTTTCATATTAATAATATCCGGTCTGTAGGTTGCATAGTATTCTATGTAGCCGTTCTTATCGGTTATCATCAATCCATCTATATAATTGTATAAGCTAAGGATCTGTTCGACATACCTCCTAAGCATAATATATTTACCTCTCTAACTCTCTATCCTCTCTTAAGAAAGCCTGTAATGCAGTGCAATGAGCCTTTGCCCTTTCTTATTTCCGATATATCTACCGTTTGGATCTTTACTCTCTCTTTTTCAAGCATTTCTATAGTTCTTTCCGGTCCTTCCGCTATAACAATGTGGTTTGGCTCCAATGCAACAAAATTAGTTGCAAAATATTCCCTTGCTTCTGTCTGTGACGGCACCTCTAATATTTTAAAGCCTTTATTCTTCAGCATGTCAATAATATCATACGGGACCTGTGAAGCATGGATAAGTATCTTGTCATGGCTGATAGGATTCATAAGGCCATCTATATGGATGTTGCTGTATGGCTGCTGCATGTGATAAACTTCGACGCCCATTCTTTCCAGCTCGTGCTTGACCTGTTCGTAGCCACTTCTGTTACATCTGGATCCTGTTGATATAACACATGTGTTTCTGTCTACCCACATTGCATTTGCTCCTTCGAACATGCCGTCTCCGGCAACTGTTTTCAAGATCGGAACTCCGTATTTTGCCAGTGACTGAGCAACATAACGTTCTTCGCCTCTGCGTGCAGCCATACCTGGACGTGTTAGAATTGCACCTTCCGGAGTCATGAACATCAGGTCTCTGCAGAATACAGCGTTTGGCCGATCCTCCCTCTGTTCTTCCACATAGTAAACTTTGGCACCGAAATCCGAATAGATCTTCGCCACATCATCATGCTGTTTTCTCATAAGTTCAACATTAACAGGTTCATCAGCATATCTTACCTTATTGGGGTCAAAGTCTTCTATTTCCTTTCCTGGTCTTCTTAAAAGAACAGCCTTCAATTTGTCCACTTCTGAGAATACACCCCATTCACCCCAGTATTCTGTCATATCCTCTTCAAATGTCGTTTCCTTCGGGAACCATCTCTCACCGGGAATTGCTTCAATATCAAATTTTCTGTCTGCCATTTTCTATTTCCTCCTTAAGATAAACTTGTCGAAATAATACTCATGCAGATATTTATAGCAATTAATGTGCCAATATGTATAATGTTCCCGTCAGTTTTCTTACCTAATAAAAAAATGTTTTGCAATGAAGATATCAATACGAGTATTATGCACCCAATATTTTGTTCTTCATCAATACTTATGACTACATTTTTA
>JAQVOT010000125.1 GCA_028702415.1 Eubacteriales bacterium | reverse complement strand
CTCAGATATCAAAGGATAATGAAGTTTTTGCAAAGGCTGCCGGCAGAATAGATAGAGCATATAACAGAGAAATTAGGAATTCAAAAAAAAGTGAAGACCACAGAAGAGTACAAGAACTGACAAGACGTCGTGACCAGCTTTTGGAATATGCGGAAGGAATGATCAACCTTCAGTATCTGGAGAAATTTCTTGGATATTTCTATGATGAAACAGACTATATATGGGATTATATGAAAAATCCCACGATCATGGTCAATGATCCCGGTAGAATTCTGGAAACTCTCGAGACTTTAGGTCATGAACGTGCCTATGATATAGAGGAAATATTAAGCCAGGGCCGTGGAATCAAGGAGGACTTTAGGCTTATTTCTGACGAAAAGGATTTCTTCAGATTATATGATTGGGCAGATGAAGTGGGCAAAGAAGCTTATCTGTTCACTCCTTTTGTGATGACCATTAGGGGACCTCATGGGGCAGGTGATGGACCGGTACTGTCCGAACTTAAACAGATTGAAACCAGACAGTTGCCTCAGTACAGAGGACACATTGATATGTTTCGCTCAGATCTGGAAAACTATATTGCCAGGGGTTACAGCATTACTATAGTTTGCGGAACCGAGGAGAGAAAGAAGAACATGCTGGAATTTGTTCAGCGTGAGACTTTTAACAATAGAGTTCTGCCGGGAAGAGCAAAAGCAGGCCATGTGGAAGTTGTGCTGGGGACGATAACCGCCAGCATGGAATTCACAGACGACAGGAAGTGCTATTTCTGGGAAGGAGATATATTTGGGGGAAATAGGATAGCCAGGAAAAAAAGCCGAAGGCTATCATACCGGGCAGGAGAAGAAAAAACGGGGAGCGACTCCCAGAGGAAGCGGATAAAGAGCTTCGCTGATCTGGAAACAGGAGACTATGTAGTTCATGAAACTCATGGTATTGGTAGATTTACCGGAATTGAGCAGCTGGTAGTTCAGAGAATGCAGCAGGATTTTCTGAAGGTGGAATACAGTGGAAATGATATGCTTTATATTCCGGTCGATCAGTTGGGATCTCTTCAGAAATACATCGGTGGAGATGGAGTATCTCCCAAGGTAAACAGACTATCAGGAAATGAGTGGAAGACAACAAAGGCAAAAGCCATAGCGGCTGTTTCAGAAATGGCAGAAGAGCTTTTGCGAGTGGCAAATGCACGCAGAAATACTTCAGGGTATTCCTTCGGGGAAGATACTGTATGGCAGAAAGAATTTGAGGACAGCTTTCCATATACAGAAACAGATGATCAGTTAAAGTGTGTCGAAGAAATCAAAGCAGACATGGAGAAACCTTATCCTATGGACAGGCTTCTTTGCGGAGATGTTGGATTCGGGAAAACGGAAGTTGCAGCAAGGGCTTTATTCAAATGCGTTATTGAGGGAAAACAGGCGGCAGTTCTGGTGCCTACAACCCTCCTGGCAAACCAACATTACTATACTCTCAAGGAAAGATTTGAAAAGTTTCCGGTAAGGGTTGAAATGCTTTCAAGATTCAAAACAGCAGCTCAGCAGAGTAAAATAGTAAAGGATTTGGCAAAGGGGGAAGTGGATCTTGTAATAGGTACCCATAGACTTCTTTCCAAGGATATCAAGTTCAGGGATCTGGGGCTGCTGGTTGTGGATGAGGAGCAGAGATTCGGAGTAAGACACAAGGAAAAGATCAAACAGTTGCGTGAAAATGTTGATGTGCTCACATTATCTGCCACTCCTATTCCCAGAACTCTCCACATGTCACTTTCGGGGATGAAGGATATGAGCACAATAGAAGAACCTCCGGAGGACAGGTATCCTGTTCAGACCTATGTGATGGAGGAGGATGGATTTCTGATCAGAGAGGTAATCGAGAAGGAGATAGGTCGAGGTGGACAGGTCTATGTTCTGTATAACAAGGTCAAGACGATTAATGCCATTGCAAGCAGAATACAAAAGCTGGTTCCCGATGCAGGCATTGCTGTAGGCCACGGGCAGATGAAGGAAAACGAGCTGGAGAACATTATTCTTGATTTTGAAGCAGGAGCATATGATGTTCTGGTGTGTACAACAATCGTTGAGTCCGGCATAGATATTCCCAATGTAAATACAATGATAGTTCTTGATGCGGATAAATTCGGTCTATCCCAGCTGTATCAGCTTAGAGGACGTGTCGGAAGAAGCAACCGCATGGCCTATGCGTATTTAATGTATCATAAGGACAAAGTTCTCAGCGAAATTGCCGAGAAGAGGCTTAAGGCAATTCGTGACTTCACCGAATTCGGCTCAGGATTCAAGATTGCCATGAGAGATCTGGAACTTAGGGGGGCAGGAAACCTGCTTGGTAGAGAACAGTCCGGACACATGCTTGAGATAGGATATGAACTTTATTGCAAGCTGCTTGACGATGCACTAAAGAGGGAGAGCATCAGACTTGAGCAGGGTGATGAAATGGCCGAAAAATACGCGCCGGTAGAAGCCATGGGGAATGAAAAAACATGTGCTGTCAATATTCCGATACCGGCAATTATTCCATCCAGGTATATAAGCGATGAAATGCAAAAACTACATATGTATAAGAAAGTTGCACTTGTGGAGACAGCTGAAGATGCAAGTGATATTCTTGATGAATTCATCGACAGGTTCGGAGAACCTCCTGTTGAAGTGCAGAATCTTATAAGGATTGCTGTAATTCGAAGAGAGGCCAGAGATATGGGAATCACAGAAATATCTCAGGAAGGATATAAACTTAAGTTCACATTGGCTCCGAATGTTCGTTTCGGAGAAAATACTGTGCCAAGCCTTGTGGCTGCCTACGGAGAAAAAATAGGATTTAATGGCGGCAGGAATCCGTTTATCAGGCTTACATCAGCAGTGACTACGGCTACACCTATGAAACCTGCCAGCCCCGGATACGCGGGAAAAACACTGAAAGAACTGGAAGGTTTTTTCGTGGCTGCCGGAGAGAAGTATCAGAATAATCGAAATTTCAACTCAGTTTTTTCATAATGGGGGACAGGGCTTTGTATTCTGTGTTATCATACGATTGGATTAAGAAGAGGAATTAGGGAGATATATTGAAAAAGTCGTCAACTACTATTCCAGAGGATAATTTTATACTTAAACACAGGAAGTTGCTTATGCTAATAATAATTATTATTAGCATATTGCTTTGTGGTCTCTATTTGAGATCAAGCTGGAACGATCACCAGGAAAAGCAGATGCAGTCGGCTGTTACACTGGCACAATCACTGGCGTCCCAAATAAGCCCCCAGGACATCTCTGAATTAAAAGGTAGCCGGGAAGATCTTGAGAAACAGGAATACTTATCCATTAAACGCAATCTTTCAAAAGTGGTTGAGACAACAAGCACTGTAAACTTCGCTTACTTGTTCGGTGAAAAGAAGGGGAAAATGATAATTCTGTGCGACTCAGAGCCCACCTCTTCAACAAGCTATTCACCGCCGGGGGAAGTGTTTTACGAAGCACCGGATATTGCATGGGAGCCTTTCCTGTCGGGTAAAACGGTAACGATTGATTCCACAAAGGATCGCTGGGGAACATGGACAAGCGTTCTAGTGCCGATTATAAATCCGGAAAGTGAAAATGTAGTCGCTGTTTTCGGACTCGACTATTCAGCCTCATTGTGGGATGCGCGGGTGCATAAACAGATGTGGCACGATTATATTATTGCAGTCCTTTTCATGCTTTTCATCATCACATTATATCGTGCGGCCTTCCATTATTACAGAACCAGAGTGATTAGTGAAAAAAAGCCTTGGATGAAGTACTGTATCGAAGCGTGTTCGATTTCGCTCCGATAGGGATTGCCATAGTCAATGATAAACACTTCGTATCCAAATCCAGGTTTGGAAATGATAATATGAATCCGATGTTCAAAAAGATTCTTGGCAGGACAAGCCAGGAACTTGCGGATATCAATTGGGCGGACATTACTCATCCTGATGATTTGCAGAAAGATATTGAAAAATTTCAGCAGTTCAAGGACGGTCAAATAGAAGGATATTCTATAGCAAAACGGTTCTTGAGACCGGACGGTTCATATGTATGGACGCATATGCAGATTTCTCATTTTCTGGATTTACTTCATGATGACCCTATGCATTTGTGTTTGATTGAGGATATATCCAAGGAAAGAGAAGTAAGTGATTCCCTGATTGAAAGTGAGCGCAGTAAAGCGGTTTTGCTTTCAAATATTCCGGGGATGGCCTACAGATGCAACTATGACCGTAAATGGACGATGCAGTTTGTATCTGCCGGAAGCCTTGGATTGACAGGATATGCTCCGGAGAGTTTTATAGACAACAAAGGCATTGACTTTAATGATTTAATCGCACCTGAATATCATGAATTACTCCGGAAAGAATGGGACAGGGTAATTGCCGATAGAGTTCCGTTCAAAGGCGAATATGAAATAATAACGGCTTCAGGTGAGCGGAAATGGGTCATCGGGAGGGGACAAGCCATATATGATGAGAAAGGCGATGTTGAAGCTCTTGAAGGAATAATACTCGACATTAGATCGGAAGAGCGTCG
>JAQVOT010000124.1 GCA_028702415.1 Eubacteriales bacterium | reverse complement strand
GAGAGTGGTTACAATTACCCCGGCAACCGAGGCAAAAGCACAGATTACCTGCTTCCTCCTAATGCTTGATTTCATGAACAATCTGTCAAACACTATTCCCATTATAGGAATAATTGCTATGATAGTCCCCGAAAAAGCCGAGGATGTGTAGTAGATTCCGTATGTTTCACAGAAGAAATACAATATTGGCTGAAATAGAACCATAGGAAGAACATTTCTCAGGGGTTTTCCCCTCAGAGAAAACTCCACAAGGGGGGTTCCGTCCTTTTTTTTGATTTTGCTTCCTGCAAAAACTATTATGTTCATCACCAGAAAGGCCACGAAAAATCTGTAGGCTACAAGAGCACTTGGTATTGTAATGTTGAGGGCCAGTCTGGTAAACAGAAAGCTGAAACCAAAGATAATGTTTCCGGCAGCTACCGCCAGCAGGCCTTTTCTGTGTAGATCCATCGCGTTCCTTTCAAATAAACTTCTCTACATTATCTCATCTGACATTCACTCGGTCAACATTTTCTACCCCCTTTCCATGCTATTTTACGACCCGCTACAGAATACAAGGCGCCAGCTATCCGAAGACCCCTCGGAAACAGATGACGCCTTTGATATTAATCAGCAATTACGATACCGAGCCTGCCCCGGTAATTTTTTATTCGTCATAGTACTTATCTGAAGCTGTATCAAATATTCTGTTCACTTCTTCTGATGGAGCCTTTGTTGCCAGGGTTACGATAAGCGCTGCAACGAAGCCCACTACGAAGCCCGGAAGAATTTCATATACACCTGTTGATGACATAAAGAACAGCCATAAGATATCTACTGCAGCACCTGCCACCACTCCTGCACATGCTCCTGCATAATTGAAACGTTTCCAGAACAGTGAAAGTATCATTACAGGCCCGAAGGCGGCTCCGAATATCCCCCAGGCGTTCTCAACCATATTCATTATTGCCTGAGCTCCGCTTCCACCGGATGATGCAATGAAGTAAGCAACTATTGACAGTACTATTACTGCAACTCTTCCAACCCAGAGGACCTCCCTATCCCCGGCTTCTTTTCTGATCAGTGGTTTGTAAATATCAGCTGTAAAAGAGCTTGATGCCACCAGCAGCTGAGAGTCCGCAGTTGAAACCGATGAAGCCATTATCGCCGCCAGCAGGAACCCAGCAATCGCAGGTGGGAAAAAACTTCTTGCCATTACGATGAATACTGTCTTCTGAGCACCAACAGTAAGCAGTTCTTCTGCAACAAACATTCTGCCAAAATAAGCAACCAGGCATGCTCCCCCTAGTGAAAGAACAACCCATATGATCGCAACCCATGCGGATTTTTTTATCTGAGAAGGCTTCTCTATTGACATAAATCTTACAATTATGTGAGGCATTCCGAAATAACCAAGTCCCCATGCCAGGCCCGAAACGATATCCTTCCAGGAAGCACCAAACAGGCTCTCACCAAATACGCACTGTACAATTGAACCGTCAGCATCTGTATACTCGTATACGTTCTGAAGTAAACTTGTATCTATCTGCTGTGTTGCGACTACAACAATAGGAACTGCAAACAGAGCCATAAGCATCAGTATGCCCTGGAAAAAGTCTGTCCAGCATACTGCCTTGAATCCTCCAAGGAAAGTGTATCCAATAATTATCAGAGCGAATGACAACATCGCAATCTTCATTGAAATATTTGGAAACAGCATTGTGAATAAAGATGAACCTGCAACAAAGGCAGAAGCAACATATACGGTAAATGCAATCAGAAAAATGATGGCACATATCACCTGAAGTGCTTTGCTCTGGGATGCAAATCTGTTTGTAAGATATTGAGGCAATGTAATTGAATCATTTGAAACCTTGCTGAACTTCCTAAGCCTTTTTGCACAGAAAATCCAGTTTGCAGTAGTCCCCAGCGCCAGTCCGATCCCTATCCATACCTGACCGAATCCAAAAGCCATAATTGATCCGGGTAGACCCATAAGCAACCATGCTGACATGTCCGATGCTTGGGCTGACATGGCGGTAACCCACGGACCCATCGTTCTTCCTCCAAGGAAGTAGTCCTTCTGATTCTTGTTACTTCCATTGAAATAGAATACCAGCGCTACTCCAAGGAGAATTATAAAATAACCTATAAATACAATAATTTCAGCGTTCATAAATAATATCCTTTCCTTATTAATTTTATCCAGTGTAACAGAATAATTTTAATAATAGAATACGAACTGAATTCTATAATATTATTGCATTATTTATAAAATAACGTAAATAATCATTGAAATTTCAATGATTATATATTAGACTATAGTATATACTAAATATTGTACTAAAAAAAATACGGAGATGAGCAAATGAAAAAATCAACAAATCAGACCAAGGGACGCATAGTTTCTGCCGCCTGGCAGTTGTTTTATCAATACGGATATTCCAATACAACCATAGATGATATCATTGAATTATCACAAACTTCAAAGGGCTCCTTCTATCATTATTTCAGTTCCAAAGATGAACTCCTGAGTTCTCTTTCTTATCTTTTTGACGAGAAATATGAGGAACTCATTGAAACTATGGATCCGAAACTTTCACCATTAGAAAAGCTCCTGATGATGAATCAGGAGCTGTTTCTGATGATAGAAAATACCGTTTCTGTATCCATGTTATCTCAGCTCTTCGGATCGCAGCTTATTACTAAAGGAGAAAAACATCTTCTGGATCCTGACCGGACCTACTACAAGTTACTGCGACAGATAACCGTGGAAGGTCATCAGCAGAGTGTGTTCAGAAAGGACCTTTCCGTAAATGATATCACCAAGGCCTATGCTCTGTTTGAACGAGGCATGATGTACGACTGGTGCATTTCAGGTGGAAACTATTCTCTCTGTCAGTATTCCGAGAAGATGCTCCCACTGTTTCTTGACGGGCTTACTAATTAAGCCCTATTTTTTTATCGTATGCAGCAACTTTTGATAAGCTCCCTCTTTTCTTATCAAAGCAGTAGATGTTATTGGATAGATAATCCTTAGGTGAAATTTCTTCCCGGTTGCTCTGATACAGAATTTCAACCAGTTTTTCCAGATAAATATCTTCTGCGGACGTTATGCAGATTTCGTTTATATTAAATGGGATAATAAACAGCCTGTTGGTTTTCAAATCTCTGCAGATATCGTTCATCACGTCTTCAAAGATCATGTACGATGCCCCGAAAAGTCTTTGTTTGCTTGATACGAAAGTGAAAGTATAGGGGATGTCTTGATTATTTCTACTCCCGTCATCTTCTCTGGAAATTCTACTTATTTCTAAGGGGAGAAGCCTCTTCATATTCTTCATGGCAATTTGGTGCAGCTGAGCTTTATCAACCCCCAGTTCTTTCAGTATGTCGGTTGTAATGATACAGGAGTCGTAGCCTCCCATGGAACTGCTTCGAATTATTCTGTAAATTACAGACATATCCATTACTTCCATATGAGGAACATTCTCGAGGAGTTCCCGGTTCAACACGGTATTGAGCAGATTAGGAATGATGTTTTCCATTTGGGATTCAATATTTGTGAAAACATCAATGTCCTCAAAGGTTCCGGCAAAGTTTACTATGATTTCTGAAGCGCACTGAAGTACATCCTCCATATCTTCAGATGACTGGAATAATTCGTACATTTCATCAAGATAAATAACCGGCATGGCCATTCCCTTATGGATATCATCAGTTTTTAATGTGAGTGCATCCTTTTTCTCATTAACCTTTGTAATGCTTTCCACCGTCCCATAATAGCTGTTAAATATGGGAGGCAGATAGTCGCATATTCTTTTGGCAACAGTCTCTTTAAAAATATTATACTCCATCATAAAAATACCCCTTTCTATGAATAATGGAAATAATTTACAAATCCAAAATATCATAGGCCGAGGTATATGTCAATATTTTACTGTTATATATTTACATTTTTTGCTTAGATGTACATGGCAATGGCGCATACCAGAAACCACATGGCTCCATAATAGAATATCAGTACTGCCGCTCCGGACCATCCGGCCTCCTTCTTCCAGAATAGTTTCATGGTGAGACACAGGTCAGAAATCAGGAACAGTATGGATCCCACACCCAGAAGCACGTAAACAAGCATGCCCGGAAATGTGATTATCATCTGCAGACCAAGCCCCGCAGCCAGCCCAACGAGAAATCCGTAAATGGTACAGGGTAGAGCATTTTCTCCGAAATCATAGTCCTTGCTTCTTGCAAAGAATACCGTTGCAAACAGAACAATCACTCCCATCAGTGCCGGCCAGCCTATTTGCCACTGCATAATTCTAAGATATGCAATGCAGATAAAAACCTGTGCAATGGAGAATGAAATCACACCCACTATAAACTGTGGATTCTTAAGCTTGTTATCTATCTCATGGCCAAGTGCCAGAAACAGGTCTCCGCCGAAGCAGAACAGGTATGCCGGTGCCATTGCAAAGAACAATGGATTTCCGGATAATGCAAAAGCAGCAATCGACAATGCAATAAACATCATCGATGCAATGCACTTGGAAATTGTATACCTCCTATGATTGTTTTTTTTCTCTGATTTTCCT
>JAQVOT010000123.1 GCA_028702415.1 Eubacteriales bacterium | reverse complement strand
AGGCGCGGGGCCAAAACAAAATTGATAAGCCAAAGCCCCAGAAATACACAATAAGCTCAGGAAAAACAGTTCTGGTAGGCAGGAATAATAAGGAGAATGACTGGCTGACCTTTAAAAAAGCTTCTTCTCAGGATATCTGGTTCCATACCAAGGATATCCATGGTTCACATGCAATTCTTTTTACCGAAGGTGAAAGCCCTTCGGAAGAAGAACTGTTTCAGGCTGCTGCTATCGCCGCTTACCACAGCAAGGCACAGACATCACAAAACGTGCCTGTGGATTACACGAGGGCACGCTACGTAAAAAAACCTGCCGGTTCAAAGCCGGGCTATGTTATTTTCACACACAACAAAACCCTGTATGTGAATCCGGCTCTACCGGAATGATCATATATAGCTGTGGATGAATTCAATCATTCTATCGATAACCTCATCACCCTTGGAGGCGGTGTTTCCGTTGTGAATCTCATGAAACAGCCCCGGCCAGCGTATAAAGTCTACCTTGTCACCCCTGGTATTCAATACTTCGAACACCTTTTCTGTCCCTGCGATGTCACATACTCTGTCCTCGGTACCATGCATCAGCATCGTGGGAGTATGGTGGGCTCTGCCATTATCACCCAGTGTCCCTTCTTCAAGTTTTCTGCCGATATCAAGTCCATCGATGGTACATTGCAGCGATATTTTATCGTGGACCATAGGATTCGTCGAATAGGGTTTCACAGCGTCAGGATGTCCCAGCACAGTTTCATCCACTCCACTTCTTATAGTCATGGCAGGCATCAGCCTGCTCGCTGTTTTCGCAAAGGCATAGAGCGGGGCCGATACGGATCGAACCAGTCTGATCCATGGGGCAGAAATAAGATATGCTGAAGGAATATCATTAAAATCTCCTCTGCTTCTGTAGTCAAGGGCAATGTTTCCACCCATGCTGTGTCCATAAAGGACTATTTCTTTACCCGGGTATTTCTTCTGTGCGTAGATCAGAAGATCGCTCACATCTTCAAGAATCTCTTTTCTCGGAGCACAATGCCCTTTTACATTTATGGATTTACCGTGTCCTCTAAGATCCATGGATAATACGGCAAAATTTCTCTCCTTGAATCTCACTGCCACACGGTTAAATCTCCCCCCGTATTCGCCTATTCCATGTATAATACAAACCACCCTGTCCGGGTTATCAACAGGCCAGCTGTAGCCATTGATAATTCCTTTTCCTATTTTTTTTAGCACAAACTCTTCATACATTTTTGACCCTCCCCTCTGTCCCATGAGGCAACCTGCAATATAAATAAGTCCAGTTTTAATAATCATTCAGATTTTTCTTGAAATTCCCGTCACCGATATTATATTGTTTTGTCACGGGGCTTATTTTTTTCTTAAACAGGCAGGCGACAGATCACTAAATTCTATGAGGAAGGAGACTCTCCATGGACAATTTATGCAGTATCTGCGGTTGTAACTACGATACGTACACGTTCAAAGGCGGATATGTCTGCGAGAGTTGCCTAAATTTCGTGAAAGAAAACTTCGGCCCGGATCAATGGGTTGAAGATTAAAACAGTGATTGCATTGCCTGCTTCCTTAAGCCCCTCTAATTTTTCTCAAAACTTTTTCGAAATCCTCGGGAATCTGAGTTTCAAATTCCATGTAATGTCCTGTGACCGGATGAACAAATCCCAGCACTCTGGCATGGAGCATCTGTCTTTTAGCTCCCTGCCTGTTTTTCGAAGGACCGTAGAGCTCATCTCCCAGAAGCGGATGCCTTATATATGCCATGTGAACTCTGATCTGATGTGTTCTTCCCGTTTCGAGAACTGCTTCGATCAAGGTGAAGTCTCCGAATCTTTCCAGTACCTTGTAATGGGTTATTGCTGATTTTGCACTCTGAAATCCCTGCATCCCCTCATGGAGCACCTTGTTGCGAAGGCGATTTCCGGGATCTCTTCCTATTGGCTGATCTACGGTGCCCTCATCATCCTTAATATTGCTGTACACGATGGCATTGTACTTTCTGCTTATGGAATGATCAGCAAGCTGTTTCGACAGTCCCACATGTGCCACATCTGTCTTTGCAACCACGAGGAGTCCGCTTGTATCCTTATCAATTCTGTGGACGATCCCCGGGCGAATAATTCCGTTAATCGAAGACAGATCATCGCCACAGTGATGCATCAATGCATTTACCAGTGTACCGGAGTAGTTCCCCGGAGCCGGGTGCACCACCATCCCAGGGGGTTTGTTTACCACCAGCAGATCTTCATCTTCAAAGACAATGTCCAGGGGAATATCCTCAGGCTCCACCTCAAGGCGTTTCGGCATCGGAATTGTAATGGATACTTTTTCCCCGACTTTGCACTTGTGTTTTTTTTCAGTGCATATCCTCCCGTCAAGGGAGATGTTTCCTTTTTCGAAAAGCTTCTGGATGTAAGTCCTGGAATAATCCTCCAGAGCGGCAGAAAGAACCAGATCCAGCCTGGTCCCTTCATTTTCGCAGGTTATATTAACTTCTAATTTCTCAAGAATACTATCCATAAATCATTTTTTCGGGTTTCTGTTTTCATACACAATAAGGTAAATTATCAGCAGTCCGCAGCCCACAACCACAGCTATGTCCGCAATGTTGAAAACCGGAAAAAATCTGAAATCGAACATGTCGATAACATAGCCGTATGCTATCCTATCCGTAAGATTCCCCAAACCTCCGCCACATATAAGAGCCAGTGCGAAAAGAAAAGTCCTCTTCATGGTCTTGCTGTTGGCGATCATATATACCAGAGCGATCAGTATAACTATTCCCGGTACAATTACGAGGAGCATAGGGTGCCCCTGTAGCAGGCTGAAAGCTGCTCCCGTATTCCGCACGTAGGTCAAATGAAAGAAATCCTCCAGGACAGGTATTGTATCCCCCGGTTGCATTCCCTTATCAACGGCGGTCTTGACAAATCTGTCAAGTACCATCACTCCAACTGTGATAAATAGATAAATCATTATTTATAACTGTATCGTTCCTCTCTCAACTGTGCTTCCCTGAATCAAGTCAGCAACCTCATTTTCCTCCGCATCAGGTAGATCATCAAAGTCATTTACACCGAGTTCCGGGACAATAGCATCGCTCATGGATTCAAATCTGCGAAGCTCGGTTTCCAGCAGTTCCTTGTACTTGTTCCTGAATTCAACATATCTCGATCTCAGTGCCTGAGTTTTTCTGGAAATGTTTTCCGACTCCTCCCGAGCACTTTTCCTGGTTAGTTCCGCGTCCAGCTCCGCATTCTTGAGCAGTATGTCCGCCCGCTTTTCCGCACTGGCAGAAATGTCTGCCATCAGTGACTTGGCGGCCTGAAGGGTTTCAACAATGGAACCTTCGGAACTCCTGAATCTCTCAAGCTCCTCAACAAGTCTGCTGTTTTCTTCTTTTGTCTCTCTGAGTTCATTGAGAAGCCTGTCCATATCCAGAGTTATTTCGTCCAGAAATTCGTTGACTTCCTCCTCCTTGTAACCTCGTACCGCCTTACTGAACTCTTTTTCCTGTATGTCGATAGGTCTGATCATCGGCATGCCCTCCCTCTATTTTTTCGGTGAATTACTTCCAGGGGTTTTCGTCTGTACCGGCGAAGCTGTAAGGCCTGTTTTCCCCATCGGCAAAAATCGCAACATTTTCTGGTGCAAAAACAAAGATATTGTTTGCCACCTTCTGAACATTACCATTAAGTGCATAGGTTGCTCCACCCAAAAAATCAAAAATCTTTCTCGCCGTATCCGAGTCCAGTTTCTCCAGATTTACGATAACCGGCTTGCGGCTTCTCAGGTTATCCACCAATTTGGAACATTCATCAAAGCTCTGAGGTTCAATTACCACCAGCTTAAATGCATTGGTTACCGACTTTACTGTCTTGTTCTGCATAGGAACCACATTGCTTGTATCGTACTTCGGTGAGCTTCCCAGCGGTTTTCTTGGTTCTACAGGTTTTCTGTCCTGATATGCGGGTGGCTTATATGTATCATCTTCATATTCAGCCATATCTTCATCGTATTCTTCGACTCCGATAAGTTCCTTGAATTTATTAAACATTCCCATTTCTCTTTGCCTCCTGCTCCTTTCTGTACGCTACATAATCTCTTTCTCCGAAGATAGCGCTTCCTACTCTAACTAAATTCGCTCCTGCTTCTATCGCAACCGGGAAGTCTCCTGACATTCCCATCGAGAGATATTCGAAATCGAGTTTTGGGTCATCGATCTTTTTTAGCTCATCGTATTTGACCTTTACATTATCAAAGTATGGCCTCACATCCCTCATATTTTCAACTATCGGCGCTACGCTCATCAATCCCTTGATTCTTATGTTTCCGCAGTTCGCCAGAATCTCTCTGACCAGTGCTTCCGCATCATCGACGCTGACACCGAACTTGCTCTCCTCCTGAGCCGGATTTATCTGAACCAGAATGTCCATGGTCTTTCCATGTTGAGCAGCTCGCCTGTCAATTTCCCTGGCAAGCTTAATGGAGTCGACGGAATGTATCATGTCGACTTTGTCGATTATGTATTTAACCTTGTTCGTCTGGAGATGACCGATCATGTGCCATCTTACCGGTTTGATATCTTCAAACTT
>JAQVOT010000122.1 GCA_028702415.1 Eubacteriales bacterium | reverse complement strand
GGGGTGTAGTTGGATACGATAGTTCGTCATACGCTGATAATCGACATTACCTTACTTATCTTGTATACGACTTTGAATAAAGCGTATAAAAGCATCTGCCTGTTTTTCCAAGTAAGGATAGCTCTCTTTAAGTGCCAGCTTTCCTTGATTATCAACCTGCTGCATCGCATTTGGTATTGTGAGGCGCGGCGCATTCATAACATCCATGTTCAAAAAACTGATGAGTGTAACAAGATGGTCCTGAGCCAGGCTTGTCCCGGCCATAGCGGGAGAAATGCCACTAATGGCGGTAGGTTTTCCTGAAAGCACCTGCCGCTCTTGTTTGCTGATCGGGCGGGACAACCAGTCAATGAGGTTTTTTAATACACCGGGAAAAAAGTGATTGTATTCAGGCGTAAAGAACCATATACCATCTGCAGACTTCACCGCATCACGAACGCGTTTTACAGCCTCTGGTGCTGGGTATTCAATGTCCTGGTTCATTAAGGGAATATCCTGATACTCAAGCAGTTCAAAATCAGCCTGTTCCCCAATGAGTTCTTTTGCTGCTAATGCCAATTGTCGATTATAGGAATTTTTTCTCAAAGAACCGACTATAGCTAATATACTGATTTTTTTCAACGTTTCTACTCATCTCCTGTTGTTATCAATACATAATCTTCTTTTGCAGGAATGTGCCTTTTCTCAAGTCATCGAAAGCTTTATTTAGTTCTTCCTTTGTGTTCATGACGATTGGGCCGCCCCAAACTATCGGTTCATCCAGGCGTTTTGAACTTATAAATAAAACCTGGGCGTTATTGTCTGTTGCCTTTATCTTTACATGATCGCCGGATGTAAGCTTTACCGCCGTCTTTTCTTTTATCAACTCGTCCCCGATGTAGGCGTCCCCCAGGAGGGTGAACACCATTACAGAACGGTCACTATTCGTATTCACGACAATAGAAGCAGTAGGATTCAAGTGAATATCATAATAGTCTAAGGGCAGATATTTGCTTTCATATCCTTTTCTTCCTTCAAATTCGCCCGCAAGCAATCTAAGTTTACCGTTCTCCAGCTTAACTTCTTCAATCGCAGAGTTCTTAATGCTGTGATAAGCAGGAGGAACCATTTTGTCCTTTGCCGGGAGATTCAGCCAGAGTTGTACACCCAGCAGTCTGTCGGCTGCTGGCAGTTTTTCCTCATGCATTATGCCGGAACCCGCCGTCATCCACTGGACTTCTCCTTCCCCAATGGTGTCCTCGTTTCCTAAGCTGTCCCGATGAGTCATAAAGCCACGATATACGTAACTGATTGTTTCGATACCTCTGTGCGGATGCATTGGAAACCCAGCTATATAATCATTGGGATTTGTGCTGTCAAAGGAATCCAGCATTAGGATCGGATCGTATTCTTCAACTGTCCTGTTCCCTAAAACTCTGACCAAATTGACTCCTGCGCCATCCTGAGTTCTAAAGCCTGTAACTTGTTGCTTAATTTTACGTTCCATTTACTTTGCCTCCTTTGCAGTATTTTATGATAATAGTGTGTCTTAATTCATGTTTCTTTAACTAAAAATCATCTTCGATTAAATATCAGAACTAATATTTATATTACCACATTTCAACCATGCCGATTAGCTTCTTCTGTATTAATATTATCTAACAATTAACCTGATCACACAACCTCACAAATCTCCGAAAAAACATTTAACCGGACCACTTAACGCCGTAACTAATATTGAGCCCTTGAAATGCTTCACGTCCATCCTCAATAAACTGAATGGATAAACCGCTGAGCTGATTGTATTCATCAATTGCTGCTTTCAGTTCACGAATGCAGTTGGTTGCAATAGGGGTACCCAGATAGGCGCGTCTGGATTCTCGCAATTCAATCGCATCCAAATCCGTCATATTACTTCTCACTCCTTATTGTTAATGCATTTTCTACGGCTTTCATGATTACCCTGCTGGAGTTTGTAGCTCCGGATACTGCATCGACATCTACCGACTGCTCTTTTTTTATAATTTCAATAATCTTTTCCGCTGGTTTTCCTTTGCCGTTCTTGTGCTGTATGAGATCGATCTCCGAAATTGCTCCATTCTTCACGGTAACTTCTATCTTCGCATAAATAAAATCCACATTACAGTCTCCTACGTAAGTGCCATCCGGAATTGTGGAAAGATCAATTTCATGGATCTGAAGAGTTGCTACCTGATGCTTATAATCATTGACACTTTTTAGATACGTAAATAAAAAAATAATGCCGGCAATTGCAATAACACCAAGTATATAAAATGGTACTTTTTTCTTCATAGAATATAACCTCCGCAATTTTTTAATTATTCTTTACTTTCAACTAAGATTGATTTTAAGAGTGTCTCGAAGCTGTACTGCAAAAAACTCTCCTTTGTGATACCAAAGAACTTGGATAAATACTTTTCCTTCTCCTTAGCCATTTTAATCACGCTGGAGATACCTGCCCACAGCAGAAACACGGTCTCAATAATATGGATATCACTACGGATGATACCTAATTTAATCCCCCTCTCAAGCATAGAACCAATCACCTTGTTTATCTCTTCTCCGGCATCATATATTTCTCTGTACACCTTTGGTGTCTCTTCCAAATCTATTTCAACATTGATTTCCCGGAGAAGACATTCATAATAAAATAGATAATCTCTGTTAAAATTGACAAGTGAATAACAAGTATCATAATATTGCTGATATATATCAGTGCTCTGTGCAATCGCTTCATTAATTGTGCTAAGATACATCTTCATACTGATCAGAGTGATCGAACTGATAATTTCTTCTTTGTTCTTAAAATAAACATAGATGGTAGCCTTGCTGTATTCTGCTTCCTTTGCAATGTTATCCATCGTCGTACTTTCAATCCCCTTTTCGAGAAATAATTTCTCGGCCGCCCGGATGATATTCGTTCTATGGAACTGGGCAAGGGCTTCTTTTTTTGTTTCTCTCATACCTATTTCCTTAAACCTATGTTCTATTTTTTAAACTATGAGTTTAATTTATTATATAATTAATATTATTACTTGTCAACCGAGTAATTTTTATTGGACAAGACCACTGGTTCACCTTGAAAAAGCTTGTTTGGTATCAATCAAACCTTCATCATATTGAATCCTATTGACAAAAGCAAAGAAACCATGTAGATTATAATAGTTGAATATTCAACTGTTTATAAATCAACTGTAAAGGAGTGGAAAATGGTCTATAATGTAATAAGCTTACTGTCAAAATACGCAAAGGAATATGGTCACGCAAAGATACGTGAAGCAGGAGTATCCGATACTGAGCACACAATCTGCGCATTCCTATACTTCCACAGTGATGCGTATCAGGATATGATTGCAGATTCGCTTATGCTGGACAAGACCACTGTAGCGAAAGCTATTTTGTGCCTTGAAGAGCGCGGCCTTATCAAGCGTATTCAAAACCCTGCTAACAGACGTAAAAACATTCTGAATATTACCGACGCGGGAAAAGAAAAAATTGCAGATGTTGTGGGCATATACGACGAATGGCTTAAAAAAATTGAAACCTGTCTGTCCGATGAGGAAAAAGAACAGTTTCATGACTGTTGTTTACGACTGCTGGAAAAAGCCAAAGAAATTAGTGGAAAATGAATTTAAAAAGCGAAAGAAATGAGGAAAAATAACAGATGACACAAAATAAACAAACAGAGCTAATGAGCAATACTCCAGTTGCGAAAGCAATATTTAAAATGTCGATACCCGTTGTGCTTGGAATGATGGTACAGGTGCTATATAATCTCGTTGATACATTCTTTATCGGTAAGCTGAACGACCCAAATCAGCTTGCGGCAGCAAATATAACAACTCCGATTTTTATGCTGATGATGGCGATCGCTACAATTGTCAGCACAGGCGCCGCTTCCTATATCTCACGCTGCCTCGGACAAAAAGATAATCAATCTGCAAATAGAACGTTGTCAACGGGAGTAGCCATTTCCACAGGGCTTGGAATCCTGATGATGGCTGCAGGACTGATATTTCTGAAGCCCTTTATCACTCTGCTCGGCGCGACAGAAGCTGTATATCCGTATGCGTTCAGTTATGCCTCCGTTATGTTTATCGGGACGTTGCCTGTTATGCTCAACTACATCGGCGGCCAGCTTCTTCGCAGCGAGGGTGCAGTCATGCCGTCAATCATCGGAATGATGATAGGAACAGTGGTCAATGTCATTCTCGACCCAATATTCATCTTTGGTTTTGATATGGGTATCGAAGGTGCTGCGATCGCCACGGTTTTAGGGAATGTTGCTGCGCTCGGATACTATATGTTTTATTACCTGTCTGGTAAATCTCTTGTTAAATTTAAGCTGAAATTTATTTCCGGGGATAAGAAGATATGGGGACAAACCTTTGGTATCGGTATCCCGGCCGCGCTCAGTCAGTTCTTAATGAGCGGGGCATTGATTGTCTGCAATAACCTCGCCAAGCCATATGGAGAAAACGCAGTGGCAGGCATGGGCGTCGCAGCAAAGCTGATGTACATCGGCACATTCATTTTTATGGGCTTTGCAGCAGGCTGCCAGCCGCTTGTCGGTTATAACTATGGCGCAAAGAATTTCTCGCGCGTGAAGGCTATC
>JAQVOT010000121.1 GCA_028702415.1 Eubacteriales bacterium | reverse complement strand
TGACCGCTTTACCGCCATGGCAGTTTCCAGCACCTGTGTTCTTCCCTCAACAGTGCAAGGTCCCGCCATCACAGCCAAAGATCCATCTCCGATCCTCAAGCTAAAGGCCCCGTCCGGAACAGGTACTTCAATTACTGTATTTTCACTTTGTTCACCCCTTGAAACCAGCAAGCCTTCAATCCAGTCAGGAGTTCTGTTGTCATTAATAAAACCCATTATATTCCTCCACAATAATTATACACCAAAAGCATAATGCGTTCACTAAAAAACGGGCATGTTTAAATGCCCGTTTTAGTCCATTCTCTATTATTGCACAGATTTATCTTTTTCCTGAAGTTTCAAAGTCAGATCCATAGTTTCTCCGTTCCGGACTATTGTGAATTTCAGTTTGTCCCCAACTTCATGTGAGGTGATAATACCTGTCAGATCATTGATAGATGTAATCTGCTGACCGTCTACTGAGAACACCACATCACCGGCCTCGAAGCCTGAGAGCCTGGCAGTATTTGTGTCAACTGAATAAATATATACAGTGCCCGAGCTGCCGCCGAACAGTGAGTCTAAACCGCTGCTCCCTTCGGTGTAGGTCATGCCGGTCCATGGCTGTCCGCTGACAAAGCCCTTATCCATAAGCTGTTGAGCCACGTCCGCAGCCTTGTTGACAGGAATCGCGAAACCGAGACCTTCCACATCTGAGCCGGAGGATTTGGCAACAACCAGGCCAATCAGTTGCCCATCTCCGTTAAACAGACCGCCTCCGGAGTTACCCGGATTTATGGAACTGTCTGTCTGGAGAAGATGCATGGTCTTGCCGTCAATGGTCAGTTCTCTGTCTGTGGCACTGATAATCCCTGCTGTAACTGTGCCTCCCAGTTCACCAAGAGGATTACCGATTGCAACTGCCAGATCCCCAACCTTAAGCTGGTCGCTGTTTCCGTATTTGACAGGGGTAAGACCCACGGCCTTTATTTTGATTACGGCAACATCGTTTGTTGTATCTGTTCCGATCAGGCTCGCATCGTAGGACTTGTTATCTATTGTTGTCACTATAATTTTATTAGCACCTTCGATAACATGGTTGTTTGTCACGATGTAGCCATCTTTGCTGATTATTACTCCGCTGCCTGCACCCTGGGTTACAAACTGCTGCATCCAGTTGTCGTTGGTTGCATATTCTGTTTTTATTTCAACCACACTTGCCTGATCCTTAGCGGTGATCTGCTGTATCGTCAAGTTGCTGCCGGTGGCATCTTCCAGGGTATAACCGGAAGTGGTTACTCCCTTATCATTTGTGGTTGCCACGGTTGTGTATCCGGGCGAGCCCCACAGCTGATTTCCGATATAAGCTCCTGCAAGACCGAAGAGACATGAAAAGACAAGAAAAGCGGCCAATATAAGGGCCAAAGTTTTTTTTGTAAGGGTAATCGGCCGGCTAGGTTTCTTCTCTCCGAGGGCCTTGTGTTTCCTGTCCCTGCTAGGAAAGCCGTTTTTTTCATCGTCTCCGAAATTCTGTTCCTTTGCCGAATCCCTGCCGTTCTTAGAATATTCAAAAGCAGATCCCGGATGGTTTTTGCTTCCGGCTTGACCACCCGTCCAGGATGCGGAGGTAAAGCCGTCCCGCGGATCCCTGTACAAGGCGGAGCTTGCTTCATCCCCATCGGATTCCGGATTGCGGTCCTTGGCATCATTGTTCGGGGAATTCTGCATCACGAAGTTCGGTTCGTATTCAATATTACTGTTTTCAAATTCCTTTTTCATACAAGCTGATCCTTTCCGTAGTTATCCCTCTTAATCGTAATATACAGTTCAAATATGTTGATTTTGTGTTGTTAATGCAAAATAATGTGGAGGATGTTTTAGCATTTGGGGGTTTTTATGCTAAAATGGGAATAGCAGGTGGCGAAGCATACCTAACATGAGGTGATGAAGCATGCCAATCTGCGGAAAGGAAGGTAAAATGAACGAAAAAGAACTCTTTGACATAATAAGCGCAATCCGACCTGCTGACATGCAGGCCATCGCAATGGCCGAAAAACGCCAGGCAATGCTTGCCAAACCTCCCGGATCTCTTGGAGGCCTTGAGGATATAGCCATCAGAGTTTCCGGAATGTCCGGGAAGGTTTTTAATACCGTGGATAAATCCTGTGTGGCTGTATTCTGTGCTGATAACGGTGTGGTTTGCGAGGGCGTGGCTTCAGCTCCACAGTCGGTTACCATGGCGCAGACAATAAATTTCACAAGAAGGCTTACGGGGGTTGGAGCACTGGCAGAAAGCTTCGGAAGCGAGCTTCTTATCGTTGACCTTGGGGTGAAGGAACCAATTTCCCGCAAATACTATACTGACGTGCCTCTCAATGACACGCACAAAATCGTCGATAGGCGAATAAGACCTGAAACAGGGGAAACCGGCAACATCTCCGTAGAAGATGCCATGACCCTAGAGGAAGCCGTTGAGGCAATAGGAATCGGCATTGAAATGGCTGATTCCATATATAGACAGGGTTTTGAAATAATGGGTGTTGGAGAGATGGGAATCGGGAACACCACCACAGGTGCGGCACTTCTCAGTGCCATAACCGGCCGCAGTGCCAGCGAAACCGTCGGAAGAGGCGGCGGTGTAAATGATGAAGGTTATGGGAGAAAAAAAGAGATAGTTGATAAAGTCAGCGCACCTTATCAGGAAAAGGGAGGAATCCTGGCAGAAGCCGGACTTGGGACTTCGTCGGAAAACTGCTACGATATTCCCGGGGAAGTGAATGCGAAAAGCAGACAGGGTGCAGCTCAAATGATTGAAGCCTTGGCCAGAATGGGAGGCTTTGACATCTGTGGAATGACAGGGGCATTTCTGGGTGCGGCAAGAAACCGGATGCCCGTGGTAATTGATGGATATATTTCTGTGGTTGCAGCTCTGGCAGCATATATTATCGCCCCCGCCAGTCTGGACTACATGATCGCATCTCATAAATCCTTCGAAAGAGGGTACGCTCTGGCAGTGGAGACTCTGAAGTTGAAGCCTTTCATGGCACTTGACATGCGGCTCGGAGAGGGCAGCGGTTGCCCGGTTGCCTTCAAGATTATCAAAGGTGCTTGCGATGTCATGTCCAACATGGCAACCTTCGATGAAGCGGCGATCAACGATGATTATCTTGAGGAAGTCCGCAGCCGGGAAGAATTTCAGAAATGACAGTTCAGGGGAGCGTACGATGAATATATTTGTAAGCGGAGGCTGCAAAAACGGCAAATCTTACTATGCTCAGCACAGCGCCAGAGCCTTGGCGGGAAGCGGGATTCCGGGAAAGCCACCGGAGCGGCCACTGTATTATATTGCCACAATGATTCCACACGATGAGGAGGATCAGGCGAGAATAAGAAGACACCTTTCTGAACGTGAGGGCTGGGGTTTTCAGACCATCGAGCAGGGGAGAAACCTGCTTGAGATTCTGGAAAGAGCAAAAGCTACGGCCACCGGTGATGCCCGTAGCGGGGAAGATGCCATCGATCTGTCCGGGGTATTTCTGCTTGACAGTGTCACAGCTGTTCTTGAAAACGAAATGTACCCTGTGGCACTGAAGAACCGAAGCGAAATAGTTTTTCTGGGTGAGGACATGACTGCACCGGAAAGGGTCAAACAGGATATGGTTGCTTTTGCAGGGGCAATAGAAGATGCCGGAGGATCTATCGTGTTCGTATCTGACGGAATATACGGCGACATGGGGGAATACAGTTCATCAACTGAAAACTACCGACGTGCACTGGCCGGATGCGACCGGGCAATCGCCAAGGTTTGCAACAAGGTTGTTGAAATCACATATGGGATTGAAGAAGTCTGGAAGGAGAATAAATGAAATACATCAGAGGCTTTTTGATGGCATGGGGGATGTTCTGCTGGATTCCATGCCCATACAGTAAATGGAATGAAGAGGAACGCAGAGCTCAGCTTACCATGCTACCCTTGCTGGGGGCCTTCATGGGAGCTGTTTGCTGCCTGATATGGTGGCCCTTGGCAATTACTGCCGCCAACCCGCTTATTACGGGAGCGCTGCTCAGCGGTATATATTTGCTGATGACGGGATTCATTCATCTCGATGGGTTCATGGACTGCAGCGATGCGGTAATGCCAAGGCATCCGGAAATGGCGGAACGCCAGAGGATACTGAAGGATTCCACAGTGGGAGCCTTCGCGGTTGTCTCCATGGTTCTTATGGGAATCATCTTCACGGCAGCCTGGTCATCGGTTGCATGGATGTTCAGTCTGGCCACATGCGGGGCTTTCGTAATGGTTTTTACCCTGTCGAGGATGGTAAGTGTTGTTACACTTATGACTGCAGAACCCATGTCCACAAGCCAGTATGCTGACGGAAATGTAAAGGACAAGAGCGGTGTGGATATCACAGTAGCCATTCTTACAGGGGCATTTTTTGTGGTGCTGGCAATGGTCACCTCAAGGGGGAATGCATTTATCACATCAGAGCTGCCGGGGCCACTGGCTATAGCAATAATTGCGGCGGTAACCGTGCTCAGCGGACTGCTGGTAGGTCTGTTCGACAGAAAGAAACTGGGTGGCATGAATGGAGATGTTTCGGGACACATGATCACTGTCTCGGAAATGTGTGGAAGATCGGAAGAGC
>JAQVOT010000120.1 GCA_028702415.1 Eubacteriales bacterium | reverse complement strand
GACGCTAATGGAGACAGTTACGGGTTGGATGAACCAAATGGGAGTTCCAGATATGGACGAAGTATAGCCCTTACTCAGAAAGACGGGCGGGATCTGCTGGTGTTAACAGGAGGGAACGATGGCTCTACGTCTTTAAGCGATGTTTATTCTTCCACCAATGGATTAATCTGGAAGCCTTTAAACGCCGGGGCATTTGGCATCAGACACAACCACAGTATGATCGCTCATAATACCACTAAACTTTTTTTGACTGGTGGAAATACTAATGCTGATTTAAAAATGAACGACTTATGGATTAGCAAAGACGGAGGAGACAGCTGGACAGAAATTCCCGTACTAAAAAAGGACTCCAACACCTTATTCCTGATAAACTCCAATAAAGAAAACAATTCTGCCACTGTCAATGATATGAGCAACAATTATGCAGTTTCTAACGCCAGCAACAGGGTCAAACATAAAACATCCGAACGCCGCTTCAGCAGAAGTTCTTTATACTTTAACGGAACTAATGCCTACCTGACGCTTGATCCAACAAGTACCATGAACATAGGAGGAGATATCACTATTGAATTCTGGATGAAGCAAAATGATACCGAAGGCTCTCATCATATTATTGGTCAGAATTACGGTACTTATACTGCTTGGCATCTTTATACAAATGGAAATAATGATTTTGTATTTACTGTAGGAAAACAATCTACATATACTAATTCAAATGATGGTGATAGCGACAGTGAAAACGGTTGGGATTACGAAACCTGTACTTGGACTAACAGCGCAATAACTGACAACAGTTGGCACCATGTGGCTTTGACTAAAAAAGAAACTACCTATAAACTTTACATAGACGGAACCAGCAAAGGAACATGCACAAATAATTACACAATCAGCAATAATGCAGAAAACATTTACATAGGTCAAACTTATACTCTGGAAGATAATTTATCCTGTCAGTCTTGGGACAGAGATTGTAAATTAGATATGGGATTTATGGGTTGTTGGAATTGGGGAGCTTATTATTGTACAAATTGGGACTATGACGACACAGAAACATTAAAGCGCTTCAATGGTTATATCGAAGAAATCAGTATTTCTGAAACCAATCGCTACACCTCAGACTTTACCCCACCTGATCGTTATACCCCACGTACTTTACAACAAATGCTCTCTTTTAAGAATAATTTGTTCGTTTTAGGTGGTTCTGACGACAGCGGTAATTTAAATGATGTCTGGTCCTCTTCAGACGAGGGTGTCAGCTGGGACAAATTAACCTCCTCCGCCAACTGGTCAGCCAGACATGGTCACAGCGCCGTCGTTTTTGATGGCAAAATGTGGGTACTCGGCGGCTTAGAAGGTAGTAATTATCTGAGTGATGCATGGTATTCATCTAACGGAAGCAGCTGGACCTGCGCCACAAATGACTGGGGTTATGGCGGACGAGCTATGGCAGCAGCCGTCACCTTTACCGATCCGATGGATGACACTGAAAAAATATGGATATTGGGAGGATCCAAATCCTCCTCTCAAAGATTAAGCTATAATGATGTAATCTATTCATCTGACGGGATAAACTGGAATAAACTCGACACCTCGAACAATGGTTGGGGCAACAGGGACGGTCTGGCTGCAATTACATTTACAAACCCGGAAGATGAAGAAAATAAAATCTGGGTATTCGGAGGTAACGATGGCAGTGAGGTAAAAAATGATATTTGGATCCTTGACTATCCGAATCAGGGAACTATACTGCACAATATTACCCTCGGTTCTCTGGGAAATAGCAGCGAAAAAGCCCTGGGAAACGCCAAAGCCAAACTCAGCAGTGATGATGAGGGATTAATGTTTCACTGCCCGGGCACAAATCACTGCTATGTTGCCAAAAAAAATAAAGGACTCTTCTACGTTGACGGAAGCGACGGCACTGAATACGCTCCATCATTCACAATAACTGAAGACTACGGCGGAGAAATTATAAAAGAATCCCATATAATAGACATAAGCAGTTCTACTATTGATGGCAGCGGTACAGGTAACAGATATCTATATCTTCTATGTAATAAAGGCAGACTATTCCGCCTAAAAATAAATGATGATGGCGAGCCTAAAGGAAATATTGACCTATTAAGCACCTCTGTCGTCTCCGAAATAGAATATAAATTTAATGAATCTCACATTCACTGCAAAAACGGCGGTAATGATGAAATATACATCACTGGCCTCAATAACCATATTCTTGTTTTCCGCCAAGACCAGAAAGCAGGTTACGCATGTTGCACCACCACCTTAAAATAGAATATTTCATAGTTCCAGCTCTAATAATCCGTTAAAAATCCAAATTTAAGGACTAATCCAAACCCTGAAAGACATCGTGCAACCAGCAATTAACTCAAAACCCCTTAACCGATAACTCATGAAGAATCCATGGAAGTTTGAGCCGTTTATTTCATGGGATTTTGTCTTCACATTCTAATTCCCGACTTTCAGGAAAAAGCACAATAACCTCCTGTAAATATCTTACACTCAAAATACATATTTGTACATTCTCGTACAACGCCGCTTTTTTTTATGCGGCATAAATTTTGCAACCATTTAACTGTGTGCAATCTTGTCCGACGATTTTTCTTCTTTAATTATTTAAAATGAAATGGCAAAAATTTTTTAAAACTTGTTATAAAACGCTTGTCGTTTTCCTGCTATTGCCATTTTTTTTATCCCTTTTCGCCGCCGATATTCCAATAGAAGGCTCTGCTTTATCATTTCAAGCCGTATTAGTTAATGACAAGGGTGTACCCTACGGGGCAGAAACGGCAGAATCATTCTACATGATATTCAAAATCACCTCCAAAGAAAATGGTGGAACCGAGCTCTGGTCCTCCCGTCCCCGGCTTGTACAAATAGAAAACGGCATTTTTTCTGTGCGAATCGGAAAATTTTACGAGGCAGAATTACCCCTTGATGAATACATTCTCACCGGCAATGATGACGACCAGCGGAAACGTTTTTTACATGTAGCAATAACAACAGAAGGCTCCAATGGACCCTATATATGCTTTTACCGCAGGGATATAAACCCAGAATTCAGCATTTCAAATGTGGATTCCCACATTCCCATATCTGGAGTGCCCTTTGTGGTTTCTGCCATCCGTGTAATTGGTGACGACATAAAAGAAGGCAGCCTACGCATTTCAAAAGACAGTCTCGAACATGAATATAAATCCACATTTGATGCCGACCTTAAGCTAGTTGCCACCGGTAATTTTGATGGCTTGCAAATCATACAGAATCGCAATATCGGTATGATCATTTATAACAAGCCACCCGCTTCCGGTAAAAATCCCGATGATGCCCTGGTTACAAAAGGAGCAGGCCTTATACAAGGCACTCTTTTTCTGAGAGGAGAACGCTCAAATCTATTTGTCGATGGCAGTCTCAGCTCTGTACACAAGGATCATGGTCTGCTTGAAGTCAATCTCAATGATCCAATTCGTCCAGCCATTCAAGCAGGCCCCCTGCGCTCTCCGGTATTTAAAAACCCGGCAGGAGCCGACTTTTTCGTTTCCACCACCGGAATTTCTTCCCTTTACAAGCTACTAATAATGGATGTTGATCAAGCCAACGACTCGCCCATTCCTCAACTTATGACAGTGGAATCCCCTTATGGCCCCAATGTCATTAGATTGACCGATGATGCCAATGCCGTTTTAACCAAAGGAGGCTTCATTGAGCTATCTGGCACCACTGAAAAAGAAATCTATTTATCCAGCGACTCCGCAGGGATTACAGCCCTAGGTTTTTATGACAATCGTCAACCCCGTATTGATTCCGAATTTCCATATCAACTTGTACCCCACGGCCTATCCGTCTTAAATAATTTTAAAATGGGTGGCTCTCTTAGCTTTACATATAGCGATGCCTATCGGCTCATTGGTGAATACCAAATTGACACCATGGACTGGGCAACCCCTAAAACCGAACAGTCAAATTCCAAATTTCATAAACATGACCTCCGTATTGCCGCTGATCCAGATGCTCTGGTACAGCGTATTAACATGGCTCGGGAAAGCCGCATTGTCAAAAACCGAATTGATGACTATCTAGCCTACATTTCTACTGACAACACTTACACCGGTCGCAATTACATGCTTGGCTACGGTACACATTCTGCATTTACCGATAACAAAATAATTACAAACTTTGGCACCGACAACATGAATGTTTTTCTAGGCGGCGATGAACCTTCACCGGGATTACGTCGCATATTACTGGGTATATCCACCTCAAAACTGGGTCAATTTGCCTTTCTAAAATGTCCCACCCTACGCATCCCAGAAACCGGTGAATTTTTCTATGACTGCTCCGACCCCGACCCGGACATGTTAGAGATTGAAGGAGACTTTCTATCTGTCGAACGTTCCTTAAAAATTTCAAATTCCCTTGAAGTAAAAGGAGAAATTAAACTGGTAGAACCATCATCGCTTACAAAAAACAATCAAAGCAAATTCAATTTTCGACATGAAGGGGTTTATATAAGAGCACAAAACCGCTCCCTGTTTGCCATTGATTATACCAGATTACAAATGTCCATCAATTCAAACCATGAAAACCGTGATCTATTTATGATTGTTACAGGAGAGCTTGGATCAAATACTATTAGCATCATTTCCATGCGTT
>JAQVOT010000004.1 GCA_028702415.1 Eubacteriales bacterium | reverse complement strand
GCGAAGAGGCCGGAAGAAAAGCCAGATATGATGCATTCTTTGAATGTGCGGAGAAAGTAAAGGAGTATTTCGGTAAGGAGAGGGTAGACTTTGCACCAAAAATTGCCGTGGCCCAGAACGCAGATGATCAGGCGGAAACCGTGCTGTTCAGAATTCTCAGGGGTACCGGAACCGACGGACTATCCGGGATAGCTTATGAGAGGGAAGAACGCAGAGGGGGAAAATCATTTAAGGTAATCAGGCCGCTACTGGACACCTGGCGAGTTGACATTGAGGACCACTGCCGGGAAAGAAATCTGAATCCGGTGATGGATCACACCAACAAGCAGGAAATATATTCGCGAAATAAAATCAGATTAGATTTATTACCGTATATTGAAAATAAATATAATACCAATATTAAGGAAGGTCTGGTTCGCCTGGCAGGAATTGCCGGAGTGGACAAGGAATACCTCTGGAAGGCCACGGAGGAGGCTTACAGTGGGCTAAGGATTCTGAAGGATACGGCGGGGAAAAATTTCGGACCGAACAGAATTGTGCTTCATCGGGAGGGTCTGGCAAAGTGCCACGAAGCCATCAGACACAGGATTATTTTCAAGGCCTTTGGTGAAATAGGGCTTGACCGGGATATTACGGCAGAACGCCTTGAGGCAGCTGACAGAATAATAGAAAAAAAGCAAAGCGAGAAGACGGTGGAATTTCCTCACGCTTACGCCCTGACCGTAGGGAGAGGAAGAGTAATCTTTGAAAAAAGATAAGTTAACGCGAAATCAGGCTGTGGGGTGCTGCGAAAGCAGCGCCTTTTTGTTGCCTTTGCAAAAATAGAAGTAGTTGAACATTTATGTTATATATGATAAAATGACATGCAAAATTTGTTAGAAAACAACAAAAACGGAGGGTGTAGAGTTTGAAAAATGGTAAAGTAAAGAAAAATTTGTTGATTTACGTTTTTTTATTCGTATTTGTTCTAGGATTTTTCTGGTTTTTCGGGGGTGAAAAGGAAAGCGGTCAGAAACAGATAAAGACTTCAACTATGGTGACCCATCTGAAGAGTAGCGAGGTAGAGAGCATAAATGTTACGGAAACCAGGCTGACAGCACAGCTTGTAGATGGCAGCACCGTTTACTGTTACGTGAACAGTTCCGCTGACATGGATTTCCTGTACCAGGAATACATAGTACCGCAGGTTAACGATGGCACACTGAAGCTTGACAGCGATGCGCCGAAGCAGGAATCAATCTGGATTACGCTTCTGCCAACAGTGGTTATGATAGGCATCATGGTGGCGTTCTTTTTGTTCATCATGAGACAGAACGCCGGTGGAGGCAAGGCTATGTCCTTTGGCAAGTCCAAGGCCAGACTGCAGAAGGGGGACGAAAAAAAGGTTACATTCAATGATGTTGCCGGACTTAAGGAAGAAAAGGAAGAACTGGAGGAAATTGTTGATTTCCTGAAGCACCCGGCCAAGTACAATGCGCTGGGAGCCAGAATTCCTAAGGGTATCCTGCTGGTGGGCCCTCCGGGAACAGGTAAGACATATATTTCAAAGGCAACGGCAGGTGAAGCGGGAGTACCGTTCTTCATCATCAGTGGCTCGGAATTTGTAGAAATGTTTGTAGGCGTAGGAGCTTCCAGAGTCAGAGATCTCTTTGATCAGGCTAAGAAGAATTCGCCATGCATCGTGTTTATCGATGAAATCGATGCTGTAGGCCGTAAGCGTGGAGCAGGGCTGGGCGGCGGACATGATGAAAGAGAACAGACTCTGAATCAGCTGCTGGTTGAGATGGATGGTTTTGCGGAAAATTCAGGAATTATCATTCTGGCAGCAACCAACAGACCGGATGTCTTGGACCAGGCACTTTTGAGACCGGGAAGATTTGATAGGCAGATTGTTATAGGTATTCCAGATATTCTGGGGAGAGAGGAGATCTTCAAGGTGCACTCCCGGAACAAACCTCTGGGAGAGGGCGTCGACCCGAGGGTACTGGCAAGGAGAACTCCGGGATTCACTCCTGCAGATATTGAGAACATGTTGAATGAGGCGGCACTTCTTGCTGCCCGTCGTAACGGCATGGTTATCCGAATGGAAGAAATAGAAGAGGCCATCACCAAGGTGATAGCAGGACCTGAAAAAAAGAGCAGAGTAATTTCTGAGGATGAGAGGAGGCTTACCGCATTCCATGAAGCAGGACATGCGGTTGTTGCTCACGTTCTGCCAAAGACCGACCCTGTACATCAGATAACAATTATTCCTAGAGGTCGGGCAGGCGGATTTACGATGATTCTACCTAAGGAGGACAAGTACTACGGCACCAGGGAAGAGATGAGGGAACAGATCATTCATCTGCTGGGTGGTCGTGTGGCAGAAAAGCTCACCCTGGATGACATATCAACAGGAGCTTCAAATGATATTCAAAGGGCAACAGACATTGCCCGTGAGATGGTTACCAAGTACGGGTTCAGTGAAAAGATTGGCCCTGTAAACTACAGCAGTGCTGATGAGGTATTCTTGGGCAATCAGATCACGTCTTCCAAGGCATACTCGGAAGAAACCGCAAACCAGATTGACGAAGAAGTTAAGGCCCTTGTGGAAGAAGCCTACGATGCGGCAATAACTATTCTGGAAGAACATAAAGAACAGCTTAATGCAGTAGCTGAAGGTCTTCTGGCAATTGAAACCCTGGACAAAGATCAGTTTGTTGATCTGTTTGACGGGACAAAGACTCCTGATGAACTGGCAGAAGAACAGAAGGTCATGACGGAGGAGCGCAAAGCTCAGGATAAGGCCGAAGCCAGGGAAGCGGTTAAGAAGAGAAAGCTTGCCAAACAGAAGGCCATGGAAGATGTGGAAGTAAAGAAACAGGAAGCTCTGGAAGAGCTTTCCGAAATGATAGAAGAGCAGGGTAAGAACTCCAGGTTCAAGCCGAGGATTATGACTTATAATGATATGACTAATACAGCTGAACCAGTAAAAGTCGAGAAAACAAAAAAAACAGGAGTCGAGCCGTTAACTTCGGAAGAAGGGAATGGCGATAGTGAACCAGTCGAAGCGAATTCGGACTCCAAAACTTCGAAGGGGAATGGTGAAAAGGATGAAGCTGACCGTTAAAGAATGCCTTGAATTACAGGTGTTTAAAAACGCCAGAGTTCTTGCAGGGAAAGAAGGGCTGAAAAACGATGTCCGACAGATTTCAGTGCTTGATATAAGTGGTGCGGAGGACATGGATCTTCTTGGCACCGATTCAACAGAAATCTATCTCACGTCATTTCTCTCATGCAGAAATGACCATGCAAAACAGCTTGAAATTATCAGAGGTGTAGCCGGAAGAGGCTGTGCAGCCCTGGTTGTCTTTCATGTGGGCAAGGTTCTGGATAAGCTGGATGGGCAGATAATTGCGGTAGCAAATGAAGTTAAACTTCCACTGATACAGATGCCCTCGGAAGTTATATACTCCCAGGTTATCTCTCAGGTGATGGATAAGGTTCTTTACGGAGACAATTTCAGAAACAGTCTCATAAGCAATACTGTATTCCATTTGCTTAACTTCGAGAGACATTCGAGTTTCCAGTCAGCGGTGATAGAAGCTGCTATAAGCAATGATTTTCAGATGATTCTTCTCAGCGAGGATTACAATCCGGTGCTGACTGTTGAAACCCGACACAATGTAACCATTGCAGATGCCATTCGTCTGGGGCGGGAGCGGAATGTGGAGGGTGACACCAGCAAGGTCTACACCATGATTGACGTTAACGGCGTATTGACTTACTGGGGTCCTGTGGTAATAGGTGCCGAAAAGTATTACATGTTAATTGTGGACAATGAGGATTCCTACACTGCCGGAGAAATAACCAAGCTGGCTGAGATAATAGAACTGGCCATGGGTATGTGGAAGTACACACCGGAGCGTGATGCAAAAGCAGAATTCATCAGAGCACTTATCCGGGGCAATAAATCACTGGCTTATACATTGCAGAACGAAGTGAAAATAAACGGGTCAGATATTTTAAGTGTCTTCCTGTCGAAGGGACTGGACCGGGAAAAGGAAGCGGCTGATTTTGCAGGATTCGAGAAGAAAACAAATCTGGAGATTCTGAAGGTTGTTGAAGAAGACGAAACCTACGGTATGGTTATCAAGACTGAAGAGATTGATGAAAAGGAAGACTGTCAAGCTGATTGTGTGGAACTGTTCAACAGAATCAAGACCACGGACGGCGTCAGGATATTTCATGTGACAGGCCTGGCGGGAATCGAAGGTGCCGGCGATGCTTTCAGACTGATCTCCGAAACATGGGCATTTGTTCAGAAGGTTTTCCCTTACAAGAGAGTGTTCACAAAATACGATCTGGCTCTGGTCAATACCTGCATCAATATTCAGATTCAGGGAGGTTTCCTTAAGAAGAACAATCTGGAGCTACTGGAGCCATTCAAATTGCTGGGTGAGCATAAGGGAGCTCAGCTTCTGGACACCTTAGAAACCTTTGTTTTAGACACCGGGATGAACAGCGGTAAAACTGCGGATTTTATGGACATCCATGCCAACACAGTTCAGTACCGTCTCAAAAGAATAAACGAAATTCTGGGAGTGGAAGTAACAGGTGGAAGAGTAATTCCGGGCCTGACCATTGCTTTAGCACTTAACAGGCTCGAACGGGCGGTAAGTTAGAGGCTCTGCTTCGATAAAGCAACAAAAATTTGTACACTTTTTGTTTTTGCATAATCCCTATTAACAACAGGGAGATTTGTTCTGTATAATGAGAACGTAAAAAAGTTTTATATTTTTTTGGAATAAAGGAGAGATAGTATGTATTTCAACTATTTAGAAAAGGCTGATCCCGAAGTTGCTGCTTCCATCAGACGCGAGATCAATCGTCAGGAAACAAAGATTGAAATGATTGCCTCAGAGAACTTCGTTAACTACGAAATCATGGAAGCCGCAGGAAGTGCCCTGACCAACAAGTATGCAGAGGGTTATCCCGGCAAAAGGTACTATGGCGGATGCGAATTCGTTGATGAAGTGGAGCAGCTGGCAATAGACAGAGCGTGCAAGCTCTTTGGTGCAGACCACGCAAACGTGCAGGCACACTCAGGTGCAAATGCAAACACTGCAGTATACCTGGCAGTTCTGGAATACGGGGACACCGTACTGGGCATGGACCTGTCAAACGGCGGACACCTTTCTCATGGATCTCCTGTTAACATTTCAGGTAAGTTGTACAACTTCATTGCATACGGACTTGGCGAAGACGAAAGAATTGACTACGACAATGTTAGAGAAATGGCTAAACAGAACAAGCCTAAGCTTATCGTGGCAGGTGCATCGGCTTATCCCCGTGCGATCGATTTCAAGGCTTTCAGAGAAATCGCAGACGAAGTTGGCGCACTCTTAATGGTTGATATGGCCCACATAGCCGGGCTTGTTGCGACAGGGCTCCACGAGAACCCTGTTCCTTACGCGGATGTGGTAACAACTACAACTCACAAGACCTTGAGAGGGCCTAGAGGCGGGCTGATTCTCTGCAGTGAAGAGCTGAAGAAGGCTATCGACTCAGCAATCTTCCCGGGGCTTCAGGGGGGACCTCTAATGCACATAATCGCTGCAAAGGCGGTATGTCTCCACGAGGCAATGCAGACTGAATTCAAGGTATATCAGCAGCAGGTAATTGACAACGCTCAGGCACTGGCAACAGGCATGAAAGCGCAGGATTTCGAACTGGTATCCGAAGGAACTGACAACCACCTGATTCTGGTTAAGCTCCTGAACAAAGAAATCTCCGGTAAGAAGGCTGAGAGACTTTTGGATGAAGCAAACATCACCACCAACAAGAATGCTATCCCTAACGACCCTCGTAAGCCGATGGTTACATCGGGGCTCAGAATGGGAACACCGGCAATGACTTCAAGAGGATTCAAAGAAGAGGATGTCAAGCTGGTAACGGATGCTATCGCACTGGTAATAGACAATCCAGAAGACGAAGCCAAAATGGATGAAGCGAGATCAATCGTTAAATCACTGACAGACAAGTATCCGCTTCACAGAAACTTTCCTTACTAAGAAGAACGTAAAGATGACAACATGACAGAAACCATGTCATGCTTGCTGGATGGTATTGATGAAACTTAATGAGAAGTATTATGAAATCCTGAAGTCCAGCATACTGTTCGCAGGATTAAAAGAAGTAGAGATGAAAGAAGCGCTGATAATTCTCGGCGCTTCTTTTCGTGAGTATGAGAGGGGAGACGTTCTTCACCGTGCCTTCAGCCCGGTAAAAAATTTCGGGTTGGTGCTGGAAGGCACAGTTAATGTTTGCTCGGACGATCTTGAGGGGAATCGGATGATTATGGCCAGTGTTCAGCCAGGAAGCACCTTCGCGGAAGCCTTATATTTTCTGAAAGTGAAAGATTCTCCAATGTACGCAGAAGCTACAGATTGTGTTTCAGCGCTGTGGCTTTCCACGGACAAACTATTCGGCACCTCCAAAGCCGGCGCAAAGGCAGACATCGGTGGGAGATTGTGCTCAAAAGAAATAAATGAGTTTTCGGACACGTCCCCAAAACTCATTGACAGGATGCAGAAGAATTTTGTCAGTCTGCTGGCGGGTAGAACGCTTTCCATGAATGATCGTATACAGGTTTTATCAAAGTTAACCCTGCGGGAGAAACTAAAAACATATTTCAGCGAGATGTCCGGTCAGACGGGTGGGCTCACCTTTAATGTACCCTTTAACCGTGAAGATATGGCAACATATCTTGGGACCAACCGCAGTGCTCTTTCCAGGGAACTGGCCAAAATGAAGGCGGAGGGTCTAATAGACTTCTACAGAAATTCATTTAGGATTCTGAAATGACGGAACCGTGTATTTATAATATAATAGACGAAAACGGACAGGATTGGCTACAGGTCAAACAGGACCTGGCGGGACGGAGTTTAAGTATAACACAGGAGAATTAACATGAACATTCTGGTTACCGGCGGCGCGGGTTATATCGCATCGCATACATTGATTGAACTGTTGGCGGCGGGGCACCAGCCTATCGTTGCGGACAATTTTTCTAACAGCGATTCAGCCGTTGTTGGTCGGGTGGAGAAAGTTGCCGGAGTAAATATTCCGTGTTATGAGATTGATGTCACGGATTATGATGCACTGGATGGGTTGATGGCAGAAGGCAATATTGATGGTATCATTCACTTCGCCGGGTACAAAGCCGTAGGCGAGTCAGTTGAAAAACCTCTGATGTATTACCGAAACAACCTGGGTGCAACATTGACGGTTCTGGAGTGCATGAAGAATCATGGGGTGAAGAAAATCATTTTCAGTTCTTCAGCAACGGTTTACGGGGAGCACAATCAGGTTCCTTTCGTTGAAAACATGCCCACCTCCTGCACAAATCCCTACGGCTGGACCAAGCTCATGAGCGAACAGATAATACAAGATGCGGTGGCTTCAGACCCGGAGCTGTCCGCGGTTATCCTGAGATATTTCAATCCTGTCGGAGCCCACAGCTCCGGAATGATAGGTGAAAATCCCAAGGGGATTCCCAACAACCTTATGCCATATATTCAGCAGGTTGCCATCGGCGCACGGGATAAGCTTACCGTCTTCGGCGATGATTACGAAACGATTGACGGCACAGGTGTGAGAGATTACATTCATGTAAGCGATCTGGCAAAAGGCCATGTGGCCGCACTGGACTATTCCGCGGAGCATCGTGGCTATGAGGTGTTCAATCTGGGCACCGGGAGAGGTACCAGCGTGCTTGAACTGGTTAAGACCTTCGCATCGGTGAATGGCGTGGATGTGACCTGCTCAATCGGACCTCGGAGGGCCGGAGACATCGCTGAGTGTTATGCCGATGTGTCAAAAGCCAATTCAATACTTGGCTGGAAGGCAGCACTTGGTGTTGAAGATATGTGTAGGGATGCCTGGAGGTGGGAGCAGAATAAATCTACAATGTAAAATATCGATTAAAATTTACGTTGCAATTGCAACGTAAATTTTTTATTGGAGCTGATACAATGTGTTTGCATTAATATTAAATAAAATATGGAGGAAAAAATGAAAAAGAGATTAGCAGTGATTTTAACTGTAATGCTGGCTGCCTTTGCATTAGCCGGATGCGGAAGTGATTCAGGCAGCGATGAACCGGCGGAACAGGCCGTCAGTGAAGTGGTGAATGTGGCTGTGCTTAACGGACCTACCGGGATGGGGGCTGTGCAGCTGACAGACATGACGGAAAAGTACAACCTTAAATCTTATGAAGCACCAACGGATATCGCACCCAAGCTGATTTCAGGAGAGGTGGATGTGGCGGCACTGCCATCCAACATGGCGGCAGTTCTCTTCAACAAGACCGAGGGTCAGGTTGTGGCTGTAACACCGGTGGCACTGGGTGTGTTATACATTATTGGAAACGATGCAGATGTGAAGAAAGTTGAAGATCTTTCGGGCAGGACGATTGTATCCTCAGGTCAGGGAGGAACTCCGGAGTATGCGCTGGAGAAGATTCTGGAAAATTCAGGCATGACCCCGGGAGAGGATGTCCAGGTTGAATGGCTGGCCTCTCACGCGGATGTTAACCAGAAACTGCTAAGCGAGCCGGGTACAATCGCGATGGTTCCTGAACCTTTCGTAAGCGTAGCTCTTGCCCAGGGAGGCGAGGATGGCGTGGAAGTTCTCTTTGACATGAATAATCTCTGGAAGGAGGCAACAGGACAGGAATTCCCTATGGGAGTGCTGGTGGCAAGATCTGATTTCACCCAGAACAGAAGCGGAGATCTGGAAGTGCTTCTTGCAGATCTTAAGGCATCCGTGGATTTCGTTAATGAGGGCAGCGATGAAGCTGCACAGCTAATAGTGGACAAAGGATTCCTTGGGGAAGCAGCCATCGCTAAAGCAGCCATTCCGGGCTGCAGCCTGGTTTGTTTCACAGGGGACCAGCTGACGAAAGGCACGGAAATGCTGAAGGTATTTAACCAGACCATGTTCGAAATGAACCCTGAATCTGTAGGCGGGAAGCTACCGGGGGACGAGCTTTATTATCAGGGGAAGTAAACTAAGGTAAATAAGCTATGGTATAATATGGCCAGTATAAAACCCGCGGGAAAAGGCCTCAGAAAAAATGACAAGGAAACATAGCGAGAAAATATATACAATAATCGTAGCCGCCATATGGATTGCTGTCTGGCAGCTGGGAGCCATGTTGGTTAACAATGAACTGCTGCTTCCCGGTCCCCTGGCAACTATAAAAACCCTGGGTGGCCTGGCGATAACGAAGGTGTTCTACATGAATATCGCATGGACGGTGATGCGGTGTTTTATAGCGATGATCGTATCCTTTTTCGCAGGAGCTGTGTTTGCGTGGTTCTCATACAGAAGTTACTGGATGCGAAAAATCACAAGCCTGCCGGTGGGCTTTTTTAAGGCAGTGCCTGTAATGGCAATTGTCATATACGTGATTCTGGTTGCAAAGGCAGACTGGGTTGCGATTATAGTCTGCTTCCTGATGTGCTTTCCGATTGTCTATACAAATGTGCTGTCAGGGCTGGAGGCTGTGTCCGGGGAATACATTGAGCTGGCGAAAATCTGCAGACTCAGCACAGGGCAGAGACTGAAGCACATATATCTGCCGGGGATTCTCCCACAGATTAAGGCTGCAATCAGCCTTATAGCAGGCTTGTCCTGGAAGGCTGTTGTGGCTGCAGAAATTTTGTCGGTTCCAAAGTATTCTCTTGGTTACGAAATGATGAACGCCAAATACTATCTCCAGACTCCTACGCTCTTCGCATATATTCTGGTAATAGTGGTGCTGTCCATGGCTTTTGAGAGGCTGATTAAAAGTGGGCTGGAAGGCCTTGACTGGAAGGCTTATAAAGGTTCGAAACTGCGGCTTGTAAAGGCCCGGGAAAGTGCGGCAGCATATAAGGCCGACACCGGCTCCGGGTCTGCCGGCTCGGATTGTGGATTCTCCTACGCGGATAGTGAGGATGCAGGAGAAACTCCGGGAATCTTTCTGAAAGGTGTTTCGAAATCCTTTGATGGGAAACCGGTTCTGGACAATTTTGACCTTGTTGTGGGCCAGGGAAAAGTGACTGCGCTGATGGGACCTTCGGGCAGAGGCAAAACCACCATTGCCCGAATACTTGCCGGGCTTGAAACGGCTTATTCAGGCTACGTTTCGGCACCGGATAATGTGGCGTTTCTGTTTCAGGAGGACAGACTTTTGCCATGGCTGAATGTGAGGGATAATATTGCACTGGGCAGGCTGGGAAGAGGAGTTGACGTTTCTGCCAGAAAGAACATTACTGAAAATGGATCGAACAAAGGCGTGGAAGAGGCTGCCCGTGAGCGAATCCGGCAGTTGGCGGCGGATCTTGAAATCAGCGAAACTCTGGACATGTTGCCGGGAGAACTGTCCGGGGGCATGAAACACAGAGTAGCCATGGCCAGAACATTTTTCGCAGACGGAGACATGGTGATACTGGATGAACCCTTCAGAGGGCTGGATGTCGGGCTGAAGGAAAGAATTATCAACAGACTTTGGATCCGGGAAACGACCGAGCGCAGAGTTCTTCTTATAACTCACGTTTTGGAGGACGCAGAAGGACTTGCAGATAGAATAATAATTTTATAAAAAAATAATTATGGCTATCCGGAAAAGGTGGGACTTTTTGTCCTGCCTTTTGTATTTGCGGACCTGTTTTTTTTGGTCTAAATGACCTTCGGGGAAGCTCTATATAAGCTTTCGAAATATAATGTATACAAGGAGATTAGTGTTGAATTTATTGGGACTTTGGGATATAGTACTAATGGTGTGTTGTCTTCACGTTGATACTAGTCAATACTAATATAGACGTGGGGTTAATATTTTGCTCAGAAGAGCAGATATATCCGTAATTCTTAATTATTAGGAGGAAGTATTTAATGAACAAGCTTGAACAGCTCCTCGAAAAAAAAGAACATCTTAAGTTAGGTGGGGGAGAGAAGAGAATCGAGTCACAGCATGCTAAAGGAAAGCTGACTGCTCGTGAAAGACTTGACATCCTGTTCGACAAGGACACATTCGTAGAGATTGACACATTTGTGAAAAACAGGTGCCCGTTCTACGGAATGCCTGAAAGGGATATGCCTGGCGATGGCGTAGTAACAGGCTACGGCCAGGTCGATGGAAGACTGGTATTTGCTTTTGCACAGGACTTCACGGTTGGTGGAGGTTCCCTGGGTGAATACCACGGAGAAAAAATTGTAAAAGTACAAGGTATGGCTTTGAAGATGGGAGCCCCAATCGTTGGTTTGCAGGATTCGGGTGGAGCAAGAATCGAAGAAGGTGTAGCTCCCCTATCAGGATTCGGAAAGATTTTTCATAACAACACAATTTCTTCAGGTGTTATCCCTCAGATCTCAGTAATCATGGGACCATGCGCCGGGGGTGCTGTATATTCACCGGCAATTACCGACTTCGTATTCATGGTTGACCAGACGTCAAAGATGTTCATTACCGGACCTGATGTAATTAAGACAGTAACAGGGGAGGTTATCACTCCAGAAGCGCTGGGTGGAGCCAGAACTCACAATACAATATCTGGCGTTGCACACTTTATAGGTGCTAACGATGAGGATACGCTGCTTTCCGTTAAGGAGCTGCTCACGTATCTGCCTTCAAATAATAAGGAATTGCCGCCTGTTTATGCATGCAATGATGATGTAAACAGACTCATCCCTGAGTTCAACGACATTATTCCTGAAAACCCTAACAAAGGATATGATATGTATGACATCATTAGAGGAATCGCCGACGATGGCAAGCTTTATGATGTAAATGCAATGTATGCCAAGAATATAATCACCTGCTTCATCAGAATGGCAGGTTCAACAGTTGGCGTTATAGCTAACCAGCCGGCAGTTGGTGCAGGATGTCTCGATATCAACGCATCAGACAAGGCTGCACGTATGGTAAGAAGATGTGATGCATTCAACATTCCTATTCTGACACTGGAAGACGTACCAGGATTTCTTCCCGGATCCAATCAGGAACACGGCGGAATCATTAGACACGGTGCCAAGCTGCTTTACGCTTACTGCGAAGCAACAGTGCCAAAGGTTACAATGATTCTGAGAAAGGCGTATGGCGGAGCTTACATCGCTATGTGCAACAAGGAACTGGGAGCAGATATGGTTATGGCATGGCCATCAGCACAGATCGCCGTAATGGGTGCTGAAGGTGCTGTAAACATCATGTCATCAGTAAAAAAAGAACTGAAGGACGCAGAAGATCCGGAAGCTCTGAAAAAGCAGAGAATCGATGAGTACGAAGAACTGTTCAACAACCCTTACTACGCAGCAAGCCTCGGCTATGTTGATGATGTAATCGAACCTGCAACAGCTCGTCAGAGAGTTATCAGCGCACTGGATATGCTGAAGACAAAGAAGGAAACACTGCCGCCTAAGAAGCACGGCAATATTCCACTTTAAGGAGGAGACAGTATGAGTTTAATGGAATTATTTGCAAATCCCGAAACGATACTTACAATGTCATTCGGAGATAAAATGCTTGCATCCCTGGTTACTATGATTATGGGTATTGGAATCACATTTGTTATACTGATTCTCATCTGGATATTTATTTCAGTCCAGGGTAGGCTCATGGGATCAACAGTAGAAAAAAAAAATGAAGTTTCTGCAGTAGTGCCTGTACCTTCTGCAGGGCAGGTAACTGCCGCTTCAGATGATAGCCTTGTAGCAGTAATCGCAGCAGCAGTTGCGGCATACACAGGAGGCAATGCAAGTAACCTGGTTGTCAGGAAAATACAGAGAATCTCCGGAGAAAACACTCCTTGGGGAGTATCGGCTCTGGAAGATAGACTTGAGACCAGAAAGTTTTGAGGCTGCTGCTGACAACTCAGAAAAGCAAACGGCCAGTAAATACATTGAAAGGAAACGAAAAAAATGAAAAAGTATAATATTACTGTAAATGGCACAACATATGCAGTTGAGGTAGAAGACTTAGGCGGAGCGCCTGCACCCGCGGCAGCATCTGTAGCGGCAGCAGCACCTGCACCGGCAGCAGCACCTGCACCGGCAGCAGCACCTGCACCGACAGCAGCACCTGCAGGCGGAGCAGCCAGCGTAATAGCTCCAATGCCTGGGACAGTTCTGGACATTAAGGTAAGCGAAGGACAGGCAGTAAACTCCGGCGACGTTGTACTCATTCTGGAAGCTATGAAGATGGAAAATGAAATCACTGCACCGGCAGCAGGTACAGTTGACAAGATCCTTGTATCCAAAGGTTCATCAGTTAATTCAAGCGATGTTATGGTTACATTAAAATAATCAAGTATTCCGGATAAAATGAATATACGAAAATGAGTCAGGGGGACGTTTCCCCTGACTCATTTTTAGCACGGCGACTGGCTTTGTAAAGGCGGGAAGGACTGGTTTTGCATTGGCCGGCGGCGAAGCGAAAGGAGAAAACATGTTATTAGCTTTTGATGTAGGTAACACTAATACCGTTTTGGGAGTTTTCAGAGACGGCGAGATGGTCACTAACTGGAGACTGGAGACAGATAACCGTAAGAGTGCCGATGAATACGGAATGATAATTCACCAGCTTTTTCAGTACGAGGGACTAGAAATAAAGGAAGTGACGGATGTGATTATTGCCACAGTAGTTCCGTCAATTCTCTACACACTGCAGCATCTTTCACAGAAATATTTTGATAGGAGAGCAATTGTTATTGGCCCGGGAATTAAAACCGGACTGGTGGTTAAGTACGATAATCCGAAGCAGGTAGGAGCCGACCGTATCGTCAATGCGGTGGCAGCCCATGCCAAGTATGGGGGTCCGCTTATTGTGGTAGATCTGGGCACAGCAACAACTTTTTGCGCTATTACTGCAAAAGCAGAATACATTGGCGGAACCATCGCTCCAGGCCTGAAGATTTCATCGGACGCCCTGTTTGAGAAGACAGCCATACTGCCTAAGGTTGAACTTGAGGAACCGGGCAATGTAATCTGCAGAAACACGATTAATTCAATGCAGTCCGGGTTGGTTTATGGCCATATGGGCCTTGTGGAATTCATCGTTCGCAAGATGAAGACGGAACTCGTTGAAGTCTGTAAAGTTTCCGGAGAACCTATTTCCGAAAACGACATACAGGTTATAGCAACAGGCGGACTGGCAACGATGGTTGATAAGGGTGTGGATTGCATCAACTATGTGGATAAGCTTCTGACTCTTGAAGGGTTGGAGATGATATACCGCAAGAACAAGAAGTGTCGCAAGCATGCCACTCGGGAAGAAATCGAGAAGGCTGACATGCTTGATTGGGAAAAGATATAATGAATGCCGGCTTCGCTATTGGCAATCTGAAACTGAATAATCCTTTTCTGCTGGCACCCCTGGCAGGATTCACTGACAAGACTATGAGAGCCCTTTGCGCTGAGCAGGGGGCTTCTTTAACATTCACGGAAATGGTCAGTGCAAAGGGGTTGAAGTACGGAGATCGCAAGACCCGAAAACTCTTGGATCTGAAGGATAGCGAGTTGATCCGTTACTGCGAAGACCTAAAATGCATTGGCGCCGAGAGCCGAATTGGTGGTGATGGCGAAGACCGCCCAGCAAGCCACCGGCAGCGACGCACAGGCTACCAGATTTTCGGCAGTGAGCCGCCAATTCTTATGGAAGCAGCAGAGGAACTGGCAAAATGTGACAATGGGGTTCTTGATCTGAACTGTGGGTGCCCGGTACCGAAGATTGTGAATAATGGAGAGGGATCCGCGCTGCTGCGCAACATCGATCTGTTGTACCAGTGCGTTTCCGCCATGGTCACAGGTGCCCGGAAAGGGGCGGGAACTGATTCGGGAAGGAACACTTTACCCAAGCCTGTAACTGCCAAAATACGGATGGGCTATGAGCTAGGGGAAAACCTAGCGGTTGAGGCGGCCAAAGCCATTGAAGCCGCAGGAGCAGCAGCAATAACCGTACACGGCAGAACAAGACAGCAGTTCTACGAAGGTAAGGCCGATTGGCAGGTAATCGCCGATGTTAAGAAAGCGGTGAGCATACCGGTAATTGGCAACGGAGATATCTACTGCGGGCAGGATGCCATACGTATGATGGATGAAACAGGCTGTGATGCCGTTATGATTGCCAGAGGTGCGCTGGGAAATCCATGGATTTTCAGAGAAGCCATCGCTCTGTGGGAAGGGGACTGCCTTTCCGAATCGCCAACTGACCATGAGAGAATCGACATGCTCATACGTCACATTGAAATGGTCTGTGCTGACAAGGGCGAGCGGATAGGAGTCAAAGAGATGCGGAAGTTTGTTGGCCACTATACCCGGGGCATGCAGGGAGCCAACGCGGTTCGGAGGCAGGTTAACAATATAGAAGATGCAAAGGCAATGATAGAGCTTTTGCAGAAACTGAAGAAATAGAAGGAAACAAAAAACCGCCAATCGGCGGTTTTATATCACTCTGAAATGAGTTAAAAAATAATCTTCGAGGAATTCTTCCAGATGCCCATTTTCTCTGCCATTTTGACCAGCTCGTCTCTGAAGTCAGGGTGAGCGATGTTAATTAGCAGTTCGGCACGTTCCCATGTGTTCTTACCCTTCAAGTTGGCAATGCCGTATTCGGTTACTATGAAGTTGGTTGCCGTACGAGGAGTGGTTACGATGCTGCCTTCGGTGAGCGTTGGTTTGATCAGGGTTTCCTTGGTACCGTCCTTCAAGGTTCTTGTTGACGGGGTACAAAGAAAGCTCTTGCCCCCTTTAGACGCGTAGGCACCCAAAACGAAGTCCAGCTGTCCACCGGTTCCCGATACCTGCTGGGTACCGGATGATTCGGAACAGACCTGTCCATAAAGGTCAACCTGAATGCAGCTGTTAATTGAAACAAAATCGTTGATTTGAGATATTGTTGCAATGCTGTTTACATAGTCAACAGGAGCACTGCAGCAGATGGGGTTGTCGTCTATGAAATCATAGAGACGCTTGGTTCCGCCTGCGAAAGTGTATACTACCTTGCCCTTGTCTAATGGTTTGTTTCCGGTTAGCTTGCCTGCTTCGAAAAGATCCACATAAGCATCAACAAGCATTTCCGTGTGAGCGTTGATGCTTTTGACGTCGGAGTCAGCAAGCATGGAGCCGATACATAATGGCAGAGCGCCGATTCCAAGCTGAAGGGTACTCCCTGATTCAATCTGCGATACTATGTATTCAGCAATATATTTGTCAATCTTGCTTGGTGCCTTAGTGTGAAGCTCATCCATTGGCGAATTGCTTCCTTCAACCACGTGGTCAACATCGAAGATGTTCAGCTGTGTCTGATGTCCATGAGCTATCGGCATGTTTTCATTAACTTCTACGATAATCTTATTAGAACTTTTGATAACTCCCCAGATGTCAGCAACCTGAGGGCCGATATTGAAGTATCCATATTCGTCCATAGGAGCAACCTGGAAGAAAGCAATGTCAAAGCCTGCATCATTGTGCTGCCAGTATACCGGTAGTTCGTTGAACATCATAGGGATGTACCAACAGCGACCTTCCTTGTTCATTTTGCGGTCAAAACCATTGAAGTGAGCAGATGAAAACCTCACCTTGTCATTATCATCGGTTGCAAGATATGTTTCAAAAGGCTTATTTCTTACACCTACAGTACTGACAATCTCAACGTCCGTGAGATCATTCGCACGTTTGGCCAGAGCGACATCAATGTCCTTGACGGTTCCAAGTCCCAAACCGAAATGGATACGGCTATTGTTATTAACCATCTCCGCTGCCTGCTGGGCGGTGATAAGTTTTTCCTGATATTTCTTTCCTATTAAAGAAGTTTTATACATTTGTTTCCTCCGCTTGATATATTATTAACAAAATTTGTTCTCATTGTATCATTAGCAGGAACTATAGTAAATAGAAAAAATGAGTTTTCGGACACGTCCCGAAAACTCATTTTGAGGGGTGAATATTTTGTTTCTGGTCTATCCCCAGAGTTCCTCTTCTGATGGTACATGATTGTTCGGCATGAAGCGGGCAATTCTCGATACATTCATAAGGTGGTGATAGTTCAGGTTTTCGGAGATGGAGTTGTGTCCCCATGAGCCGCAACCAAGGGTGTTGGTCGGGTTCAGACCGTTGAAATATGAACCTCCTGCCGAATTGGCGCTGCACTGATTAATTACGAAACGGGATACGCAAAGGCTTTCCCCGACTTTTGCGATATTTTCTTCACAATCCGAGTGAAATGAAACGCTGTGGCCCTTTCCATCCTTCTCAAGGTTTTCTGCAGCGATTCTGATGCCGTCCTCCAGGTCCTTGTATGCATAAGCGCTGATAACAGGAGCCATCTTTTCTCCGCCCAGAGAATCCGTAAGACCTGTTCCCTCCGCGACTGCTACAATTACTTTAGTGTCTGCAGGGATTTCCAGTCCTGCAAGCTCAGCGATCTTCTGGCAGGACTGACCAACTGAATGGCCGTTGACCTTGCCGTCTTCAAACAGAGCACTACGAAGCTTATCCAGATCTCCGGCATCCCGAACAACATATCCGTCGTTTGCCTCGAATTCCTTCAGGATGTTTTCGAAATCCGCTTCAGGACAGATAACTGACTGCTCTGCTGAACAGATTATACCGTAATCATATGAGCGACCTTTGACGATCTTGGGGATGGCTTCTTTATAGTCATAAGCTTCGTCGATTATGCATTGCACGTTTCCTGCTCCAACACCCAGGGCGGGTCTTCCGGAGCTGTATGCGGCTTTAACCATTCCTCCTCCGCCTGTTGCAACAACAACGTCTGCGCTTGAAATAAGATTGCGAGTGTTTTCTCTAGAGTGCTCTCCCAGAATCTGGATCAGATTTTCCGGATAACCCTCTGACTTAAGCGCTTCGTTCATCATTTCAACTACCTTTGTTGAGCACCTGACCGACTTGTGATGGGGCGTGATAATAATGGCGTTTCCGCACTTGAGAGCGAACATGGCATTTGACATAGGCGTTACGATCGGGTTGGTGCAAGGTGTGATTGCAGCAACAACACCCATTGGCTTTGCAACCGTGGTGATTCCTGTATTCGGGTCTGTTTCCAGTATGCCACGGGACTTCTTGCCACGAAGATTGTTCCACACGATGCCTGCCTTCTGTCTGTTCTTGGCATATTTATCTTCTGCATTACCCATGCCCGTTTCTTCAACAGCGATCTCCGCCAAGTATTGAGCATTCTCGAAAACAACTCTGCCGATTGTCTGAACAGCTCTATCAACCTCTTCCTGACTCATCTTTTCAAATTCTGCCTGAGCCTTTTTAGCTCTTTCAATATAACCCTTAATGTATTTCTGGCTATCCATCTGCAAACCTCCTTGGACAATGTATGTATTCATATAGTGATTATTATATAACACAAATGTGACAATGAATGCACAAAAATTGTATCTGCAAAAATACAATTACACTAATGTAATAAAGCAAAGGCAAGCAAAGGCATTGCTGTCTTTTCATAAAAAAGTGGCACGCAGGCGGGAGTAAGTGCTATAATAATTAAGTTATATAATG
>JAQVOT010000119.1 GCA_028702415.1 Eubacteriales bacterium | reverse complement strand
CCCACAGGAACAGACACCTACTCCGCAATAGCTGCTGCTGTAGGTTCTCTTAAGGGGCCACGCCACGGTGGCGCCAACATAGCAGTAATAAAAATGTTGAATGATATCAAGGCACATGTCCATGATCTCGGTAATCAATCCGCTCTTGATGCTTATCTGCTCAAAATATTGAAAGGTGAAGCCAACGATCGCAAAGGTCTCGTATACGGCATGGGACATGCCATTTATACATTGTCGGACCCGAGAGCAACAATTCTGAAAAGTATGGCAAAAAAACTTGCTGACAGCAAAGATAAAATCGATGATTTCATGCTCTGTGATCACATTGAAAAACGTGTTCCGGTACTGTTATCAGAGCTTTCCGGAAAAGATGTAATCCTTCCTGCAAATGTGGATCTCTATTCCGGTTTCGTGTACGACGCTCTGGATATTCCTATTGATATTGCCACTCCTCTGTTCGCTTCATCAAGACTTTCCGGATGGTGTGCCCATCGTCTGGAAGAGCTTTCAAATGACAGCAAACTCATGCGTCCTGCATTCCTCTCCGTTCAGGAAAAGAAGAACTACGTAACACTAGGAGATCGCAAATCAAATTTTCTATAATTACGATAAAAATGAGTTTTCGGGACGTGTCCGAAAACTCATTTTTTAGTACAATTCAGGTCTTCTATGCTTTAGGAGGGGAAGCTGCTGCCTTATGCTACTCACCTTTTCCGGATCAATATCTCCATATATTATGCATTCCTGAGCTCCTGCCTTTGCAACAAACTGTGCCCATGGATCCACTATGCAGGAATGGCCGTAAGCTTTGAATATACCCTTTTCATCCCTTGCCGGTGCGTTGGCTGCGATATATAACTGATTGTCTACAGCCCTTGCTTGCATGGTTACATCCCAGTGAACCGGTCCGGTTGTAGTATTAAATGCCGCAGGCAAAACTATCAGCTGGGCTCCTGCCAGAGCCATCTTCATGAACCAGTCAGGGAAACGCACATCATAGCATACTGCCACTCCGATTTTGCAATACTCCGTATCAATTACCGTCATATCATCTCCTGCTGTAAGAGTTTCTGATTCCATGAATCTGAATTTGCCCTTGACATCAATATCGAAGAGGTGAACCTTTCTGTGCTTTCCAATAATTCCTCCATCAGGGCCAAAACAGAAGCATGTATTATATACATGTTCCTGCCCGTCAGAGCTTTCCTCAGGTCCTTCCAGTTCTGGAATAGTTCCGCCTATGAGATAGATCCCCAGTTCTGCTGCAACGTCCTTCATGAAAGTAACACTCCTGCCATGGGCAGGCTCAGCATACTTTCTGAAATACTCATTAGAATATGGGCAGTTCCACATTTCAGGAATTGAAATAACCTGTGCTCCTTCTGCAGCCGCCTCTCTAATGTATCTATCTGCTTTTGCAATATTCATATCCTTATTGTCAGATCCTGAAATCTGACAAAGTGCCAGTTTAAACATCACATAGCCTCCTTCAATACTTCAATGAACTGTCTGGTGATTCTGCCGGTTAGCCCCCATATGATTTTCGACACGTTTATTCCTTCAAGGGTTCTGGCATTAACATCATACACAGGAACCGGCAGAGTACCGCTCCTCCACGGATAAATCCTGCCTTCTGTAATTCTGTCATATGGGAACGATGGGTCAGGTTCCTGTATCAGTCTGCTGGTGAATAATTCCGGCATTGTCATCATAAGTTCACTAACAGGAACCGCAAAAACTTCTGAAACCTCTTCATAATTAAGCTGTATTTTTTTAAATGCATCCTTATCGAGAATCCCGAGAAATACATGTATCTTAGAGCCACCTGTTGAATGAAGGGAATCCAGCTTACAGATTACTTCGATCTCCTCTGGCATTATTCCTGTTTCCTCATATGTTTCTCTTAGAGCCGACTGGAGAGGAGTTTCGCCCTCCTCAATCATTCCTCCCGGAAAACACACTTCACCCGGTTGTCTGTCGAGTTTCGCAGCTCTTACCTCATAGAGAATATGAGGTTGTTCTTCCGACCATTCTGTTCCCTTCACGATTGGAACTAGTACAGAAAAATGCCTGTATCCATGTTCTCCAACAGCATTAATACTCTTAAATGCTGCTATTATATCATCTATGTCGATTGCTTTCATTTTTAACCTCTCGATTTGCTTCAAGTCTGCGATCCTCGGCAATGTTCTTAGCGGACTGCTTTTTCTGATTAAAAATGTTCAACAGAGATGCCACCAGAACAAAGCCTATTCCTACAACTGTGTTCCACAGTATTGTCTCATTAAGAACGATTATGGCAATCACCGGCGCTATTGCGGGTTTTAAAAAAAATGCAAAAGCTCCTGTTGAAGCTCCTCCAAGCTCTATCGCCTTAAAATAGCAGTAATATCCTAGACCTGTAACCATAATTCCTGTATACAATACAATTGACAGATTGCTTACAACCCCATCCATCACAGGTCTTCCCATTAATAGAATCATGATGAGAAGCACTGCTGCTCCTATAATAAAACTGAAGCTGGTCTGTGCATAAAGCCCCAGTTTTTCTTGACTGACTTTTCCTGCCACTGTATATAATCCGAACACAAGGGCAGAAGCTATCATAAGAAGCATTCCTCCAATGGAATTCCCCTCCTGCACATCCCATGGGCGAAACATGAACAGTATTCCAATCAGTGCAATTGCCAACACCAGAAATTTGTGTTTAGTCAATTTTTCGCTGGTGAGGTAGTGAGCGAAAATCATTGTAAAAAACGGATTAACACAAATAAGTACGGAAACCGTTGATGCGTTGCACATCATGATAGAATACTGGAACATGGACATACTAATTGAAACTCCCAGGATGCCTACAACTGCCAGACTGACCAGATCTTTTCCTGTAAGCCTTACCTCATTTTTTTTGAGCTGTATCAATGCGAAAGGAAGCAGCACAATTCCTCCTATGGCAAATCTGAGGAATGTAAGCTGGAATGGATCCAGATCGGCTCCACCTATCTTGCATGATACCTCCATGGTGCCAAATAGTATTGCGGTTATTAATACATATACATACGCTTTTCTCATGTTTTTTTCATTTTCCGTAAAAAAAGGCGGTGAACACACCGCCGGTTTTCTCATCATGATGTAATTAGTTCATTATTTCGCAGCCCTGGAAGTTTACTCCTATCATTTCTTCCTTTTCAGCACTTATGCTTACTGTGAAATTTAATCCATAAAGTTCTGAAATGGCTTTGAGTCTATCAATAAATTCTGGAAGGTCTCCCAGCGAAACATCCGCATGCCTGAGAATACTATCGATGTAAATTATCTCGATGTCATGATCTGAGCTTATTATCCCGTAGATAAATCCTATGTATTCATCAATGTTGGTAATATGCTCATAATCTTCCATGCAGATTACTCTTATTCTATATGAAAGTTCATACATGAGTCTCTGGTTATTGTTTATAAAAACGATACTTCCATCACTGGTCTTAACGCTATCATTTGCCATCTGAATCATCCGATTAGTCTTGCCGCTCCCTTTATGGCCAATGAGTAATTTCACCATGGCTCTACCCTCCTGCATTTTAATTTAACATTCTGTAATAGAGTCATTATAAACTATTCCATATTCATCGGCAAGTGCTTAACATATCTTTTTCTGTCAGGCTCTATGTATTTTCTTCAATCTGAGCTGTCCGCATGCTCCATCAATTTCTCCGCCCAATTCCCTTCTGACTGTGGCAGCAATGCCGCATTTATTCAGAGTTTCAGCGATTTCCTCTGCTTTTTTCCTGCTGGATCCATCAAATCCTGTCTCACTAACCCTGTTAAGGGGAATCAGATTAACATGACACAACATTCCGCTGAGTTTTGATATCATCAGCTTCACATCTTCACATGAGTCGTTTTCACCTCTGATCAGTGCGTATTCGAATGTAATTCTTCTGTGAGTAATTTCAGTGTATTCTCTGGCAGCCGTCAACAATTCTGTCAAAGGATATTTTCTGTTTATCGGCATAATTTCACTGCGACCTTTATCCGTTAATCTGTGGAGAGAAATAGCCAGGTTGGACTGAGGGAAATCTTCCGCAAACTTTCGAATACCCGGTACAATTCCGCAGGTTGAAACAGTCATGTTTCTGTAACTCAAATTTCTTCCATTTTCGTCATGAAGCAGTTTCAGAAACCCGGCAAGATTTTCGTAGTTGTCAAAGGGTTCTCCCATTCCCATTACAACAATACGATTAATTTCTTCACCTGTGTATTTCTCTGCCGCAAGCACCTGCCCAAGCATCTCTCCTGCCGTAAGATTCCTCACAAATCCCCCCAGCGCGCTGGCACAGAATCTGCACCCCATCCTACAGCCAATCTGTGAAGAAACACATAGAGTATTGCCGTATTCGTAGCTCATGAACACGCTTTCAACATATTCCGGATCGCTGTCTGCACTTTTCTGTCCCTCTTCATATTGACAGTCCATTTTCATCAGGAATTTTTTCGTCCCATCTGACGCGTCTTCCTGGACCTCAGCAACCATGCAACCTCCAATGGAGTAATCGCCTTTCTCAAGGCCATTATTGAACTTCCGGCGCATATCCTTTGACAGGTCGGTCATCTAATCAAAATCTTTAACGCCTCTTTAAAGCCATACAAAAATCTGCTTTCCCCGAAATGGTTTTTCTCCCATCCCT
>JAQVOT010000118.1 GCA_028702415.1 Eubacteriales bacterium | reverse complement strand
AGATGTGGTTCACCTCGGCTTTGATTTCCTGCCTGTAATGGTTATTGCCTGCCTCTACGGCCCTGTGTGGGCCGCTGTAACTTACATGGTGGGTGATGTGGTTTGTGCCATTGGAATGCCCTTTGGAGCCATCAATCCGGGATTAACAGTTATAGCCGGAATAATCGGTCTGGTATACGGCTTCGCCTTTTACAAGAGAAATCTGCATGGTCTAAAACTTCTTTTGATAACCATCATAGCCTCACTGGCTGTGGCTGGAATTATCAAGCTTTTTGGCACCACACTCTGTCTGGCTGTAATGTATGGCACACCTTATTGGCCAACTCTGTTAGCAAGGATACCTAACTGTATAATTCTTTTTGCAGCACAGCTTGTAACAATTCCGCTAATCTACAAATACGTAGTCAAACCGGTGAGTGGCTGGCTGGGTAGATAGGTGGCATTATGCAAAGACAGAATTACCATATCAATCCAATATGGTATACATATCTGTGGCATCTTCCTTTCGAACTGATTCTTTTATAAGTTCAACTCTGGCTGTAAGTGATCCATTGCCAAACTGAATATGAATAATATCGCCAACCTTCACCTCTGTTCCGGGCTTGGCGATTTTTTCATTAAGGGTAATTCGTCCTTGTTCGCAGGCTTCCTTGGCAACCGACCTTCTCTTTATTATTCTGCTGTTTTTTAAAAATTTATCTATTCTCATATTAATCATAAAAGCGGATAACTTGGGTTATCCGCCAGTCTTTCTATTTATTTATTTGTTAACAGCATCTTTGAGAGCTTTTCCGGCCTTAAATACCGGTGCCTTTGATGCTGCGATTTCTATAACTTCCTCAGGTTTTCTGGGATTTCTGCCCTGTCTTGACTTTCTGGCGCGGACTTCAAAGGTCCCGAACCCAATTAACTGTACCTTTTCTCCCTTTAAAAGAGCCTCCTCGATACAAGCTGTAAATGCGTTGATTGTTGCTTCTGCATCTTTCTTTTTAGCACCTGTTTTTTCAGCAACTGCTGTTACTAACTCAGCTTTATTCATCTATATATCCTCCTTAAATATTATAATTGATAACATTTTCCAGATGGGTCTTGTCCTTGATGTCTCTCTATCCATGCGTGAAACATTCTCCCATTTTTTATTAGCTGTGTCAAGAGCCCAAGTGCAATTACCACAATCTTAATTTGTCACAAATGACCACAAGTTTGCTGCCAAACTTAATACCTAACATTTCATCCCTGTTGATACCCTTGGTTTTTATAATCATAATTCCGTAAACAACTGCTCCAACGCATATTGCAAGCAATGTTGCAATACTGTTGTGCCCTGTCAGCATGAACAGTTTATATGAAGCGAAAACAAACACGCCCATCACCAGAGATGAAGTGAGAGGTTTCACTATTGCAGCCTTTACGGGTATTCTGGCTCCTGAGAATCTCACAACACAGATGTAATCAAGGGTTGCTGCTGTCAGATAGGCGCACAGTGTTCCGATTGCAGCACCCACTATGTTGATGTCATGTATACCCACCAGAGCCCAGGTGACAATTATTTTAACAGCTATTCCGATTGCCAGATTTACAACCGGCCAGTTCTGTTTTGTCATCCCCTGAAGCACTCCGGTCATTGTGGTAACCAGCCCGAGAAAAACGAAGCCGATTGACAGAACTCTCAGACAAGGTGTTGCACTTATAGCACTTTCCACTTGGAAAGGATAAAGCAAAAGCAGTGTCGGCTTTGCCAGGATAAGCAACCCTATGGTGCAAGGAAGAGCTATCAAAGTGGTCATCCTGAGACCAAGTGAAATGGTATTTCTAAGTTCTCGAAGATCATTTAATCTGTTAGCTGCCGAAACCATGGGCACTATACTGACAATTATTGCCTGCATGAATACCTGTGGGAAACCGATAATCGGATCTGCCATGGACGTGAGTTGACCATAGAGATCTTCTGCTGCCTTTGTTTCCCATCCCGTTGCCTGCAGTCTGTACATTACGACTGAAGCATCTATCGCATTCATCAAGGGAAGCAGTGCCGCGCCGATTGTAATTGGTATTGCAATTATTATAAGTGTCTTTATTATTTTACCGGAAACTTCATGGACCCCGGTTTTATCAGATCTTATTCTTGCTCTGATAAACTTTTTGTTCAGTGCAAATATTACAAGTACTGTCGCAAGGCCGGCAAGAGCCCCTGCAGATGCTCCGAAACACCCTCCTGCAGCGCCTCTTGCTCCGGAGTCATACTGATCTGCAAACAAACTGCCATTCATCATCAGGTATCCAAGAGAAAGACCTATTCCTACTCTGAAAAGCTGCTCCATAATCTGGGATACAGCTGTCGGGTTCATGTTCTGCTGACCCTGAAAATATCCTCTGTATGCTGACATTAAAGGTACGACGAGAAGTGCCGGAGCCGTTGCCTGCATGGCAAGTGCAGAACCCGGGACATGAACCATCTCGGCGATTGTTCCCGCTCCGAAAATAACAACAATAGCTCCCATGAGGCCCAGTGTCGTCATAAGAATTTTTGAGATTCTGAAAACTCTATCCGCTTCCCTGAACTGACCCACCGCATACCTCTCCGATACCATCTTTGATGTGGCAACAGGAAGACCAGCTGTGGAGATTACAAGAAGCACGGAATATATGGCATATGCCGGTGCATAATTTGCCATTCCAACGGCGCCAATCCAATTTGTAAGAGGAATTCTGAAGAATGCTCCGAGAATTTTTACTATTAGGCCTGCCGCTGCCAGAACAGCAGTACTTGTTACCAGTGATTTTTTGCTCATATTTTCCTTACATTAATGGTGCAATAAGTCTTAGTACCTTACCGCATATTTTACCAACTGCAGAATAACTCTTACAGTCTTTCAAGGTAATCTTGTGACACTTTGCAAGTGTATCCTGAAAATCCTCTTCAATATCAGTAACTATGGGGTTGTTCCATATGTAAGCCGCGCACTCGAAGTGCAGATACAGGCTTCGGAAATCAAGGTTGATTGTCCCTACAACGGCTTTTTCATCATCACTGATGAAATTCTTCGCGTGGACAAATCCCGGCGTGTATTCGTAGATTTTTACTCCTTCAGAGATCAATTCCTTATAGTGAGTCCTTGCGAGCATATAAGCATATTTTTTGTCGGGAATATGAGGAAGAATAAGTTTAACATCAATTCCCCTCTGTGCAGCAAATATCAAAGCACTTGTCATTTCTTCATCCAATATCAGATAAGGTGTCATAATATGAACATATTCATTCGCCCTGTTGATTATGTCCAGATAAACCTTCTTTCCAACCTCTTCATTATCCAGAGGACTGTCCCCATAAGGCACAATGTAACCACCGTATTTAACCGAATCATCGTAACTGTTGCCCCTGTACAGATACCTGCTGCAGTCTTCGTTTGTTTTCGAATCAATGTTCCATAATTGCAGAAACATAATGGTGAAACTGTCAACAGCTCTGCCTTTTACCATGATGGCTGTATCCTTCCAGTGTCCAAACCTTTCCTTCCGGTTAATATATTCGTCTGCAATGTTTACTCCGCCTGTGAAAGCAGTATGACCGTCGATTACTGCAATTTTTCTGTGATCTCTATTATTCTGATGGGTGGAAATCATAGGTTTCATGGGAGAAAACACCTTGCACTGAATGCCGTAACCTCTTAGTTGCTTGGGATATTTTTTCGGAAGGTTAACTAAAGTGTTGGTACCATCATAAAGAAATCTCACCTCAACACCTTCTCTAACCTTCTGTTTGAGAATATTAAGAATCTGTTCCCACATCTCTCCCTTGGCAACAATGAAATATTCCATAAAGATGAACCTCTGGGCACTCTGAAGCTGTTTGACCAGTTCATCAAATTTATCCTCCCCCAGTGGGAAGTATTTCATTCCCACATTATCATATACAGGAAAATGACCTTCTTCATAAATGTATTTGAATATTCCGTATTCATTTCCTGAATCAGCTTCAAGCCTATCTTCGGTAGCTGCATCAGGAAGAAGCAGATTCTTATGAAGGAGAATCTCTTCCTTCAGTCTTTTGGCAATCTCCTTGGTATCAGGCTGAAATCTGGTGAAAATGAAAAAAGGCACACCAATAGCAGGCGTAGCGACAATAATAATTATCCACATCAGTTTAAAACTGCTGTTGGTTCGTGCATTCAGCAGATAAAACAGAATTATAACTGAAAGCAGACCTATAATATTGTTGGTAAGTATTACCTTTGTGCCGAGAACAGCCACCCCTCCAAAGAGTATAAATGCCTGAATAAGAATCAGTACAACGAATATGGTGGTTCTTCCAAACAGGACTTTCCAGAGTCCCCTCATTTTTTCTTTCATTTTCTCGCTTTATTTCTTATTAGGATTCAAGCCAGCTAATGTATGGCAGGTTTCTGTACTTCTGGTCAAAATCCAGACCGTAGCCAACGATGAATCTGTCATCTACGGTGAATCCCACATAGTCAACATCGATATCAACCCTTCTTCCCTCAGGTTTGTCCAGAAGCGCACATATTCTTATTGTTTTGGCCCCACGACTTTCGAAATATCCCTTTAGATAATTCAAAGTAACTCCTGAGTCAACAATGTCCTCCACAACGACCACATGCTTTCCCGCCAGATCGGTGTCCAGATCCTTGTTGATTTTAACAACACCGGATGATTTAGTTGCTGCTCCGTAACTGCTGCAGGCCAT
>JAQVOT010000117.1 GCA_028702415.1 Eubacteriales bacterium | reverse complement strand
CGATGCCCTTACCAAGGTTAAGAACATAACAGCCTACACTGATAAGGTGGCGGAACTGGCAAAGACTATTTCAGAAAACGAGTTTACGGAATTTGGGATTATTCTTTGCGATATAAACGATCTGAAAAAAGAAAATGACACCTACGGTCACGATATAGGAGACATCTATATTATGAACTGTTGCAGGGTGATTTGTGCTGTATTCGGCCACAGTCCTGTATTTAGGATAGGCGGTGACGAGTTTGCAGTTGTACTGCAGGGTGAGGACTACCGGGAAAGGGACAATCTTATGAGACAGATGGACGATATGGTAAACACCTTGAGCAAGATTTCATCATCAGAACTGGGGAAAGCCTCATTTGCATCCGGTATGGCTGTTTATGATCCCGCCGTCGATGAGTCTGTTAGCGACGTTTTCAGGAGAGCTGACACAAAAATGTATGAAAACAAAAATAGGATTAAAGATGGAGAATAAATTTTCGGAATATATGAGAATAGAAATCACAGAATCTAATCCGGACCGTGCCGAAGGGTACATGATACTTGGAGAGAAGCTTACAGATGAGATGGGGCATGTTGCAGGCGGAGCCTACAATGCATTGGCGGATGCCATCGGTGGTGCGGCCGCCCGAGCAACAGGAGAGGTGTACGTGACTCAGGGTTGCAGCCAGCAGTTTTATTCCAGCACTGAATCCGGGGAGGGAAAACTGTTCGCAAAGGGAGAGGTTCGCCACAGAGGAAGCCGCACCTGCATTGTTGCAGTGCAGCTTTTACATGGTGATGGAGAAGTTGTCTGCGACGGCCAGTTCACATATTCTAAAATATGATAAGACCTTAAACCGGGATTTACTACACATTGAACAGGAAATGGCAGACGTCACCATCTTTCACCTCGTATTCTTTTCCTTCGGAGCGGAGCCAGCCGTGTTCCTTGGCCGTGCTGAGCTTGCCACCGGCTTCCATCAGCTTATCATAGGCAATGGTTTCAGAACGGATAAAGCCCTTTTCGAAGTCAGTATGAATTTTTCCGGCAGCCTGGGGAGCCAGGGTGCCTCTTTTTATTGTCCAGGCCCTGGTTTCGTCTTCCCCTGTTGTAATGAATGAAATCAGATTCAGAAGAGAATAGGAAGATTTTATCAGTTTATCAAGGCCTGATTCGCTGATTCCCAACTCTTCAAGAAACATGTCACGTTCCTCCTCCTCAAGTTCAGAAAGTTCTGCTTCAACCTTGGCACTGATAACAACAACTTCAGAGCCTTCGGCTTCTGCCAGTTTTCTTACTGCAGCAAGGTATGCGTTGTCAGCGGCCCCATCAGAAGCCTCTTCCTCTGCCACATTGACAGCATATATAACAGGCTTGTATGTGAGAAGGTCAAGACCTTTAACAAAAGCCGCTTCCTCCGGGTCCAGTTCAATTGTTCTTGCCACCTTGCCTTCTGACAGATAGTCGTTTATTCTGATGAGCAGGTCAATTTCCTTCTGCAGAGTCTTATCTCCCTTAAGCATTTTCGTAGCCTTAGCTATACGGCGCTCCAGAACCTCCATATCCGAGAAAATCAGTTCCATATTGATTGTTTCTATGTCTGAAACAGGGTCGATCTTTCCGTCAACGTGCACAACGTTAGGATCCTCGAAGCATCGAACAACATGCACAATGGCTTCAACTTCCCTTATATGGCCCAGGAACTTGTTTCCCAGACCTTCCCCCTTGCTTGCACCCTTTACAAGCCCTGCAATATCACAGAATTCGATTGTAGTATAGATTGTCTTCTTAGAATTGTATATTTTCGAAAGTTTGCTAACTCTTTCGTCGGGCACTGCTACAACACCTATGTTGGGTTCTATTGTACAGAAAGGGTAGTTTGCAGCGTCTGCGCCGGCCTTTGTTATTGCATTAAACAGTGTGCTCTTGCCAACATTAGGCAGCCCTACGATTCCTAATTTCATAATTTATATTTCTCCTTTATAAATTGCTTATGTTCTGAGGTTTGTACTCCATATTATTATTTTTTCAAGCACCGGCACGAGTGTGATTAAACCACCGGATTTACTATTTCCTAAATGAAAACGGCTTAAATACAGCAAATATATAGTACTATATTCGGGATCATAAATCCATTCTATTAAATAATGCCTGCAGAAAAGTTTTAAGAAAACTTAAGGCGTATTTTATAAGTCTATGTTGTACAATACATAAAGAAATATTTTTTTGAGAGGTTATTATGAGCAGAAATAAACTTATACTTATATTAATCATTTTGGCTATGATATATATAATCATGCCGGATACGGGCATTTACGCCTAAATAAAAGCCAATCTCATGATTGCACTTCCATTTATAATGATAAATGTAATCATATATCTTGTAATTACTATCAACGTATTAAAAAAAGCATGGAAAAAGCTGGATGCTGAGCCCAATGATGAAAACACAATAAACTTTGCAAAGATAATGAACATCACCTTCGATGTAAAGAGAATGATGGGGCCAGCAAATTTAATAGACCTGTACAATAAAGTAAATTTTAGTTCCAACGTTTCTATGAGAGCAAAAGAACTTTTATATCAAGCAATGAAAAGGAAAAGATTAGATGTTCCGCCTCCTGGACAAGGCGTAGATGTGGACAGCATTATTGCCGGATCAAAGCGTACAGCTGAAGAAATCAAAGCTGCCAGAATAGCAGCTGCAGCAAAGGCAAAGACAAGGAAAAAGAAAAGAAAAAAATAGCTGTAATAAAGAGATCCTCCTATGGTATTTTTACCATAGAAGGATCTCTTTTACTATCTCTTATTCCTTTAACAACTTTGGTTCTTCATGTTCAATAACTTCCTGATGCATTTCGTTATCAAGAATAGATAGGCCCCCATCAACCCCATCGACCAGGATGTAATACATTTGACCATTTTCATCCATACAACCTACTACATAGAACTTCTTGTAAAACAAATCCTCTTCGATAATCTGCATTTGCGGTGTAAACATAAGCTTCGCCTTGCCTATATATTGCTTGAGGGTGAAGTCATGTCCAATATCATAGCATTTATGTAATGGAATCATAATATCTAAAGCATCTTCTTTGCGAATTTTTACTTCTTCAAACTCAGGCTCACCTTTGGCTTCATAAACGGAGCTGGATACTCTGTCTATAATACAGTCAGAAAACTTATTCAGTTTTTCCATACGTTTGCCGCTTCCAACAGTAACCAAATATCTTAATCTTATATAGGGATAATATACTTCTTCAATATTCTGAAGATTTATGTTTTTGTCTGTTCTAAGCAGTAACAGTAATGCTTCTCGGGCAGTATATCCGCACTTTATTATTTTTGATTCAATCATATATATTTATTCATTCATTCATTCTATATTTATGCTTCAAGAGCCATTTTATTGAACACAAACTGTGTAATAGCCTTATTTTCTGTTGATAAGTGCTTTGATGAGGCAACCTGTACGTTCTTTGAAATCGCAATCTTTTTGCCTTTAGCTCTTTCCATCAGGTCACACATTTCAGGACTTGTTGGCTTGCCGAATTGACTGCCAATAATCATAGCCAATGTTGAAACGATGATTCCTGCAAAGAACTGATGGAAGCCTGTAACAACTGCGAGATCAAAATTTGCCCAAACCTGTACCACGCCTCCTCCTAAAACCATTGATGCGATCATACCTGTAGAATTTGCCTTCTTCCACCAGATAGCACATACGTAACCCGGAAGAAAAGCGCAACCCATGAAGCTGAAAGTATCAACAATCAGGCCGAATATTCCCGGAGGGTTCAATACGGCAATAGCCACACCTACGACTCCTACAACAATGATAGCAGTTCTTGATACGAATACTACACTCTTGTCGCTTGCGTTTGGTCTAAACCATCTCTTGTAGAAGTCGATAGAAACAATAGTTGCGATTAACAGCATCAATGCAGCAACTGTACTCATGATAGCCGACATGATTGCTGTAAGAACTATGCCTGACACAACTCCAGGGAACATCAGGTTTGCCAGTGATGGAATAACCATTTCCGGGTCACCATTGATGAGTCCTGCAGGGTCAGCTGTAAATATTACCAGTCCTCCAAGGCCTAAGAAATAAGGGATAAAGCAGAAAAGCTGAGTCCAAATAGTAGCATATACTACTGACGTTTTAGCAGTTTTAGGATTTGCCATTGCCATGTGCTTATTGACGCTATGGGGAAGACCCATATATCCAATCAGATATATTAAGACTGCACCTGCAATTACACCGTATCCACCTTCATACAAATTGCCTTTACCCCAAACACTGAGGAGTGTAGGATCTATTGCGGCAAGCTGCGCATTAAGGCCGGCGAACCATCCCATTTCACTCATCATAAGAATAAATATAATAATAAGCGATCCAAACATAATAAATCCCTGTATAACGTCAGTCCAGGCTACTGCAAAGTATCCGCCTACGAAAGTATAAATCAGGATAACTGCAACCCCTGCAATCAACCCTACTTCGAGAGGGAAACCAAAAAGACTTACTAATGTCTTACCTGTTGCTAAGAACTGTCCAAGTACATAGGATGAAAGACCAAAAACAGCGATTATACAGGCAATAACCTTTACAGGAATAGACTCATATCTTTTTTCGAGGTATTCTATTGGTGAAATACAGTCTAACAGCTGTGAAAGTCTTCGCATTCTTCTTCCGAGAACTGAGATGTTAACGAGACCGC
>JAQVOT010000116.1 GCA_028702415.1 Eubacteriales bacterium | reverse complement strand
CAAAGATCAGTGCAATGCCATGCTTGTCACAGAGCTCTCTCAGAGCCTTAAGATATCCGACAGGTGGAATCATAACTCCTGCTTCGCCCTGAATTGGTTCTACGATGATACCTGCAACCTTCTCACCTACGGTTTCCAGATTTTCTACTGCTGCAATAGCTGCTTCAGCATCACCATACTTAACGTGCTGAACCTGCTGAATCAATGGAATATAATCTTCTCTGTATGCAGCCTTACCACCCATTGAGATAGCTCCCATTGATTTTCCGTGGAATGCTCCAGTTGTTGAGATGTACCATCTTCCGCCGGTTGCCAGTCTTGCCAGCTTCAGTGCCATTTCTACTGCTTCAGCTCCACCGTTGCAGAAGAATGAGTACTGCAAATCACCAGGAGTAATCAATGCCAGAATGTTGGCAAGATATCCTCTAAGTGGGTCTACCAGTTCCTGTGAGTGCAAGCAATATCTATCCAGCTGAGCTCTTACTGTCTTCTTGATTACAGGGTTTCCGTGTCCGCAGGCATAGATTCCGAATCCGCCGAGGCAGTCAATAAATTCAGTTCCGTATACATCTCTGAATCCTTCTTCTGAATCTTCCCATTCTACGAATGCACTGTCTGTTGATACAGATTTTCTGTATTCGAGCCAACCAGGGTTAACGTTTTCGTTAAAGTTACTGATTGAGTCTGAAATTATAGTCTTCTTTTCTTCTTCAGTCAGTGATTCGGCTTCAATTAAGCCAACTACTTTCCTTGCTTCTTCTAAAGCCGCCGCCATGTTTCTTTGTGTCATTTCATAACCTCCTTAAAAATATAGGATACTTGATACATCGCCCGATATGGCAACATCGGTATAATTTTTGTGCATAGAAAAATTCTACGCCACTGTCAACATTATATCTCAACAGGAGAACAAAGAAAATTACAAGTATGCTGTAAAACAACTATTATTATGTGTTTTTTCTGACAATTAAACCAGAGAACAGCACAATTTTGTTTTGCGGTCTCATGGCGCATTTACCCGTTCTCGGAGGGGTACCTGAGGTCCCTTCCCTATTTTCTGGCGGTTCCCTAGCGTTTCCTCCCGTTTCTCAAGCTTGCGCTAGCCAGTATGAACACCAGAACTCCCGCAACAAGCATAATTGTCGTCTCATTCGAACTGAAATTAAACTGCTCCCCACCGAATTTCTGGAACTTTATTGCTGATGCCAGAAGCATCAGTCCCAGGCCGCCGCCTGCCATAATGTAATCGATTATTCTTTTCATGTCTGTAATTATAACCCACTCTTCCTGCTTGTGCAATCTTCCGGATTCATCAGATTTGCGGCTCTTTTGCTTTTTCTTCATGCCCCCTTTATTAAACTAATAATAATGTACACAATCCACCTCATGGGGTTATAATATCTACATATATAATAGGGAGGTGTGTTATATGAAATTCTACATTGCTGACGCATTCACGACTGAAATCTTTGGCGGCAACCCGGCGGGAGTTGTTATTCTGGATGAGGACAAGGATTTTCCCGAAGCCGAGATAATGAGAAAGACTGCTGCAGAGCTCAGATATTCGGAGACAGCATTCATCAAGCCGCTTCACAGGGCTGAAAGCGACGATTGCCGGCAGAACAGCGTGGATTCCCCTTCGCCCGCCTACGACCAGTTCCGGATTCGCTACTTCACTCCGGCTGATGAGGTTGATCTGTGCGGCCACGCCACAATTGCCAGCTTCCATTGCCTTAAAGAGGCGGGGCTCGCAAAGGCAGGTACAAGGGTTCTCAACAAAACTCTGGCAGGAGATTTGAATATTGTCATAGAAAATGATTCTATTCTCATGGATATGGCAGCTCCGAAATACATGGGAGATATAAAAGAAGAGAATGCCATGAGAGAGCTTTATAAAATTATGGGGCTATCATATGAAGATAATATTCCTGAACTGGAGAGACAGTGTGCTTTATCCGGCGGAGACGGAAGCGGTCTGAAACCGGAAATTATTTCAACGGGACTTCCTGACATTATCATGCCTGTCGCCAGCAGAGAACAGCTCGAAAAAATCAGTCCTGATTTTGCGGCACTTACAGAACTCTCCAGAAAATACGAAGTGGTAGGAGTACACGCATTCACTTTGGACGGCGGCCAGAAGAGGCCTCTTTTGGAAAACGGCAAGAGCGCTTCCGGAAACACCCATTCCTATTCCCATGTGACTGCATTTTGCAGAAACTTCGCGCCACTTTATGATATCGATGAAGAAGCTGCCACAGGAACCTCAAACGGCGCTCTTACATATTATTTACTAAGAAACGAAGTGGTTATACCAAGGGAGAGCCCGAACATGGATAAGGATTCCTGTGGCCCGGCAGCCGACTGTCTCTTCATCCAGGGAGAAGCCATGGGCAGGCCTTCCGCCATTCGCTCTCACACCGACGGCCTTAACATTCAGGTGGGAGGAACAGCAGTAATTCTCGCCGAAGGAAAAATCAATATCTGATTACAATCCAATTACGCCATACAAAAAACAGCCTGGAATTCAGGCTGTTTTCATATGCGTTTATATATTTATACTAATTTTGCAATCACTTTCTTCTTTTTGCCCTTTTCCACCAGCATCTGGCCCTCTTTGAATGCCTCCGGCTTAATCAGCATCTTAGGATCCGTAACCTTCTCGCCGTCCAGTTTCAGTCCCCCCTGTTTGATAACATCCATTGCGTCACGATTGCTAACCGTAAGTCCCATCTTCGTCAGGAATGCTGCCACTCCCAGACCTTCCAGCTGATTTCCTTCTTTATCAGCTGAGCTCAGATCTGCAGCAGCTATTTCAATTTCCGGAAGATTGGCTGTACCTTTTTCTGATCCGTCACCAAATGCTGCCCGGGCAGCTTCCTGTGCTTTTGCAGACTCTTCTTCACCATGAACCAGTTTGGTAACTTCAAAGGCCAGAACTTCCTTAGCGTAGTTGATTTCAGCACCTTCCAGTGAAGCTAGCCTCTTAACTTCCTCCATAGGCAGGAATGTAAGCATTCTCAGGCACTTCTCCACGTCGGTGTCACCAACGTTTCTCCAGTACTGATAGAATTCGTAAGGTGAAGTCTTCTCCGGTGAAAGCCACAGGGCTCCGCTCTGGGTTTTCCCCATTTTTTTGCCTTCCGAATTTGTCAGCAGTGCGAATGTCATCCCGTAGTAGTTGTCTTTACCGAGAATTTTTCTTGATAAATCTGCACCGAAGAGAATGTTTGACCACTGGTCATTACCACCAAACTGAATTTTGCAGTCGATATCACGAGCCAGACAGTAGAAATCGTAGGACTGAAGAAGCATGTAGTTGAACTCCAGGAAGGTGAGACCGCCTTCCTTGTCCATTCTCTGCTTGAAGCACTCTGCGCGGAGCATGTTATTCACGTTGAATTTGCTTCCGATATCACGGATGAATTCCAGGTAGTTGAAGCCCAGAAGCCAGTCCGCATTGTTCACGCAGATTGCCTTGCCCGGTGCCGGTTCCTTATTGTATGAGCCTTTGCCCAGAACGCTTCCGCTTGGCTGATACTTCCACTCTTCGTCGAACTCCAGAAATCTGTCAAACAGGTGCTTGAACTTGATTCCGTTTTCGCGAATTGTATCCTGTGTCATTATCTGGCGCATGTCAGATCTTCCTGAGGGATCACCGATCATCGTTGTGCCGCCACCGATAAGAACCACCGGCGTGTGTCCGTATTTCTGCATGTACATCATGATGATTACCTGCATGAAATGACCAACGTGGAGGCAGTCGGCTGTGGGCTCAAATCCTATGTAGAATTTTATTTTCTCATTGCCCAGCAGATCCCTGATACCTTCGTCGTCAGTTGTCTGCTCAATAAAGCCGCGCTCCTTCAGCACGTCGTATACGTTGTCATACCGGCTTACGTTGTCGGGAATCAAATTGTAACTCATAAATAATCTCCTATTGCAAAATCAATACTATCTCTCAACCATCTTATTTTGTTCCGAAAATTCTGTCCCCTGCATCTCCCAGGCCCGGAACGATGTAAGCATTTTCATTCAGGCATTCATCCTTTGCAGCGATGTAGATATCCACATCCGGGTGAGCCTTTGTAAGAGCTTCAATTCCTTCAGGTGCTGCGATGAGACACATGAAGATGATGTCCTTGCCACCGCGTTCCTTTACGAAATCGATTGCCGCAACAGCACTTCCGCCTGTTGCCAGCATAGGGTCAGTTACGAATATCTTTCTCTTGTCAATATCTTCGGGCATCTTGCAGTAGTATTCAATCGGCATGTGAGTTTCAGGGTCTCTGTATAGTCCTATGTGTCCAACCTTAGCATTAGGAATGATTTCCAGTACTCCTTCTACCATTCCCAGACCGGCTCTAAGGATTGGAACAACTGCAATATCCGCTCCTTCGAGAATGTTAACCTTTGTCTTGCATATTGGTGTTTCGATCTCAACCTCCTTTAACGGAAGATCTCTACTTGATTCGAATGTCATCAGCATGGCAATTTCTTTGACAATCTGTCGGAAATTAGTTCTTGTAGTTTCTTTGTTTCTGATCTGTGCAACTTTGTGCTGAATTAACGGGTGGTCGAAAACATTAATCTTTCCCATTTTATATTCCTTTCTTTATGTTAACTATAACATTTACAATATCATTAACAGCTGTCAACACATGCTGTCAAGCATGTCCGTACGGCGCTTGTGCCTACCGCCCTCAAATTCTGT
>JAQVOT010000115.1 GCA_028702415.1 Eubacteriales bacterium | reverse complement strand
TTACGTGACAAAATCACAGACCACCGTTCACAAAGCGAGTAAGATTTAGACACAATAAAATAAAAAACAAAAGAGAAAAAAGTATGAGTATATTTGATTTATTCCGCCCCGCTAACATTAATGAAGGTGTTGAGGAATATAAAAACACTAAAGGTGCGAAATTGCTTGATGTAAGAACCGCAGATGAATACCGTGGAGGACACATAAGCGGAAGCATCAATATTCCTGTTGATAGAATCCAGCGAATTGAGAAAACCGTAAAAAACAAGACTACGCCGCTTTTTGTTCACTGCTATAGCGGATCCAGAAGCAGACAAGCTGTTTCCCATTTGAAACGAATGGGATATACCAGCGTGAAGAATATCGGTGGTATCAGCCGCTTCCGCGGGAGGCTTGTGAGATAATAATAAAGGAGCAAAAATGATGAAATTCTGGGAAAAGATCACAGGTAGTGACATGACAAAAGAAATGAAATCTTTTGAGTTGAGAGCGGGAACGCTGCCGGCGGACTATCAGCGGGCATGGAAAAAAATCAATATGCTTCTTTGGCAAAATGCAGATTTTTCCGGCCGCGATCTAATACCAATTCTCGACGGTATAATGGATATGCTTGAAGAAGCAGCAGCAGAAGGTCAGAATGCTATAGAAGTTCTGGGTGATGACATAAAAGAATTCTGTTCAAACCTGGCCATGGAAGAAGGCGCAAAGTCCATTCGCGACAAGTGGCGTGAGGAGCTCAACAACAATATTGCTAAAAAACTGGATAATTAGGAGAATAAAATGACCATCCGGGATATCATAAACGATAAAAAACAGTGGCAGGCACACATGGATCGCGTTAATGTCCTCCCACAGGATTACCAGACTGTTTACAGAGAGATAAAAAAATATGTCTTCAATGCAGGCCCTGTTGATTCAGCCGAAGGCATGAGATTGCTTTTCGGAATCGTAGATCTTTTTGAAGAAGGCTCTGCATTAGGCAAAGGCGTTCTGGAAGTCACGGGCAATGATGTAGCCGCTTTCTGTGATGACTTAATGAAAGATTCAAAAACCTTTGCTGATGTATATGATGAATAGCTCCGATTCTTGCAGATGCTAATTTCAGAGTTAATTGTAACTTAGTCACTGTATCATGGGATTGACTTCCCTATAATAAGCTCATAAGGAGGTGTTAACCCATGAAGCAAAGCATTTTAAAAATCATAAAAAATCATTTGTCCGTCATCATTGGAATCACCGTAGGTATGGTAGCAGGATACTTGTATTTCCGCTTTATGGGATGTGCAGGCGGAACTTGTATAATAACATCAAGTCCTATTTCCTCAACTCTGTATGGCGGTGTTCTGGGCTGGCTGGTCGGTTCCGTTGCGGGAGGAGGCTGCTTTTTCTGTTCAGGCGGAAGTTGCAAAACCAACAACAATTCAGAGCAATAATGAAAGTGTGAAATGATTTCAGCAAATCATTTCACATTTTCTTTTAACTTCTCAATCAATCCATTATCTGCAGGCAACCAGTCCACCGACTCCAGCTCTTCAGCTGCAAGCCATTTTGCCGCTTCATGTTCAAGCAAAACAAGGCGCTCCGAAACTAATTCGCATATGAAGCAATGCATGGTCAGGTGGAACTCAGGGTAGTCATGCTCAACCGTATCCAATAACTCCCCCACAACAATATCAGCGTCAAGTTCTTCTTTTATCTCACGCACCAGTGCCTGCTTCGCAGTTTCCCCTGACTCTATTTTCCCACCTGGGAATTCCCAACCTCCTGCAAAATCGCCATACCCTCGCTGTGTAGCAAAATACTTGTTATCTTTTTTAATTATTGCTGCTACTACTTCTATTGTTTTCATGCAAACTCCCTTTCAGGCGGTTCCTCGACAAAATATTCATAAACGTCACTTCGAACACTCTTATCCATATCAAAGTAAAAGTGGACAATCGGAAGAACTTTCCCTTTATCATTTTTTATAGTTTCTTCTTCCCAGTAATTTGGTTTAACCGTACCCATGTAATAGAAGTCCGTTCCTTCACCGTCACTCTTTTTCACGAATAAAGGTATCAACAAATTGTTTTCCTTGTAATTAATTATCTGCTGAGCTTCATGGTGTTCAATAGTAACACGGTTTCTTGTTGCCCATTTAAACATTCCTTGGTTAATAAATCCATCCGGATAATACGTGCTGCTTGCAATAGCTTCTGCATCTTTATTGTATGTTACGAAGATAGGACATGTATTGTGTTTAATTCTGTATCCAAATATAGTGGCACTCTCATCCTTCTCCCAGTTTAGAATTCTACAGACATCTTTTCTGGAATACTTCTCATACAGTACCAGATTATGAATATCATGATTACTATATTTATCTGCATGTATAGTTTCACCAAGAACGATTAGCTCTGTTAGCGCATCATTAAATTGTTCGTTTTCCAGCATGTTTTTGAAGGCATTTGTAACGGTGTAATTAATATCAAAGTGCTCAATAATATCAACCAGTTTATACTTCTCTCGCTCATTCTGAACAAGAAAATCTTTACTTATAAGCCTTATGGCAGAATCAAAACTTAATTTATTATATTTTCCCCCTGCAGATTCAATTTTTTTCTTAAATGATCTCTCTGTTATGATCTCACCATTAGCCAACATCTCCATTATCAAGAGTTCTTCAGTACGTTTGCCATTTACAATGGTTAATGAAACAAATTCCAGAGTCTTTTCTTCCGCTTCGGTGAATTTAATATCATATTCAGCTTCTGAGTACTGAAGATATTTATGATATGATCCGAATTTCTCAATTATTAACATCGGGTCCACTTCACCAAATTCATAGAAATCAATTATTCCAGGTTGCTTACCCAACTTAAACTTCAAGTTGATATAATTTTCTTTCAACTGGCGCTTTCCGATAGTCATTTTATCTATCTTTTCAAATATCCTATTACGAGATATTTTGTCAAAATGGACGCTTGACGCCCCCGGAATAACACGAACACCTTCCATTACAAATTTCCTGATATTATCTTTGTTATAAGATCTATCTCCGGATAATGCTATAGGAATCATAAAGTTGTTGTCATAATTACCGATGAAATCAATAACTATTACATATTCTTTTCCCACGGACTTACGAAGCCCTCTACCTAGCTGTTGTACGAAAATAATTGGTGATACTGTAGGTCGCAGCATCACAACCTGATTGATTTCCGGAATATCAACGCCTTCATTAAAAATATCTACTGTGAAAATATAATCCAGAGCATTCTCGTTATTTTCTCCTACCAATCGTTCTATTGCTTCTAAGCGTTTATCCTGGCTGTCTTCTCCGGACAGATGTAATGTCCTGTATCCCCTCTGATTAAATTTCTCTGATAGTTTTTCTGCTTCCTCTTTTCTACTACAGAATATGAGCCCCTTTACTCTATCTCCGCTGTATCCGTAATATGATATTTTTTCAATAATATGGTCGACTCTGGCAGTCAGGACCAGTCTATTGAAATCAGTATTCTCATCTACTACTTTGCCATCAATCTCAAGATCACTTATACCAAAATAATGGAATGGACAAAGTAGATCCTCCTCCAGTGCCTGCTGTAATCTGATCTCATGTGCGATATTGTGATCGAATAAATTGTAGATATCATAGCCGTCAGTTCTCTCCGGGCTGGCGGACATTCCAAGCAACAGTTTGCTCGGCTTGAAATAGTCAATAATTTTTTGATGGGATTCCGCCCCTGCTCTATGAACTTCATCCACAACAATTATGTCGGAATAGTCAGGTGGAAATTTGCGAAGATGTTGATCCTTATATAACGTTTGAACCGTTGCAAAAGTAATATCTGCATCATATTCCTGCAGATCACCCGTAAGAAGTCCCAGAGATTTGTAATCACAAAAAATATGTTTGTAGCTTTCCATCGCCTGCCTGGCTATCTGCCCTCTGTGAACAATGAACAATGCTTTTTCAAAGCCTAATTCTTTTAGTGCAAAAGCAGACGCATAAGTTTTACCGGTCCCCGTTGCGGAAACAAGTAATGCCCTTTTCTGGCCATCCTCAACCAATCTTTTCAGATTGTTTATAAACGATACCTGCATCGTATTAGGCTCTAATTTATAGTATTCCAAATTCGGAATATCTGACCTGGCCACAGTCTGTCTTTGCGCTTTATATATAGATTTGTATGTATCAATCCAATCAGTAATGGATTCTGCCCGACTCCAGAGATAATCAAATTCAGTCATTATCTCTTTTATGTATTCGCCCTGCTCTGTTGATACGATTTTAGTATTCCATTCCCTGTTGACCGTCAAAGCATTGGCAGTCATATTGGCGCTGCCGGTTATTATTTTGTAAAGTTCTTCCTGCTTAAAAATATATCCCTTAGTGTGAAAACCTTCTCTGCCATCGGTACGATATACCCTTAGATCTATATTGCTCAGTGAATCTAACTTCTCCAGCGCCCTTGGTGAACTGAAATTAAGATAATCTGTAGTCAATACCTTACCGCCCACACCCTTGTTCTCCAATTCCTTCAGAATTTGAAGCAAGGGCGCAATTCCGCTATCTGTAATAAAAGCTACGCTGATATAAAAATAATCACACTTCTTTAATTCATCTTCAATGCTCGCCAGAACTTTCTTCCCCTGGGTATAGTCATTGGAAATAAACTGTGGCCTGTATTCGATTTCAGAGCTATGCTCATAATCTACAAAGGCCGTATGAAAACCATCTTTCATTTTTTCTAACTTAATATTTGTATCCATATGGTTATTAT
>JAQVOT010000114.1 GCA_028702415.1 Eubacteriales bacterium | reverse complement strand
CACTTCGTTGTATCTTTTCGTGAGCTCTATCAGTTTGTAGATGCCTTCTCTGGCTCGATTATATGTAACGATGGAGGGCGTGGCACTACCCAGAATAAGAACTCCCTTGTTGTCCGGATCCTGCAGCCTCTTCAACGCCACCTCGATTGTGTCATACTTGGGTGTGAAATCCGATTTGTATGTGGATTCGTGTTCCTCGTCCACAACCACCAGCCCCAGGTCTTTAACAGGTGCAAAAGCAGCCGATCTGGCTCCTATTACTATGCGAACCTCACCTCGGGCAATTCTCTGCCACTGATCGTATCTTTCCCCCTGGGATAGTTTCGAGTGAAGAACAGCTACGGTATTTTCTCCAAAGTTCGCGATAAATCTGTCAATAATCTGACCGGTCAGGGATATTTCTGGAACGAGAATTATTACTCCTCTGCCTTGCTCCAGAGTCATCCCCGCAGCTCTGATATACATTTCAGTCTTACCGCTGCCGGTTACTCCGTGAACAAGAAATCTGTTATGATCTCTGCTTTTTACTGCCTTTTCGATAAGCTTAAGTCCGCTTTGCTGCTCTGCAGTCAATTCTTCAATTTCCTCTGCTTCACCCATCTCCTTCGCCAGTGAGTTCTGCAAAGCCCTCCTCTTGGCAACACTGCCTGCCGGAGTAAAGCATCTGATGGCGTCAATGTACCTGCATAGATATCTGCGTTTCATCCACAGGGCGGTACGTACCATTTCATCGGTGAGGCATACATCCCGGTCTATTTCGGAAACAGGCTTCAGTTTTTTTCTGAGTTCCTCACTGATTTCTTCTTCGGGGACAACAGCTACAACGTAGCCTTCTCTGAGATTCCTGCTTCTGGCAAATGGAACCTTCACCTTGCTACCCGCCTTTACGCTGTCATCTGAACAGCTGTAGGTAAAGAAGCTATCCGTACTGTTACTCTTATTGTCGATAACAACATTAACGTACTTCACTCTTTGTCCCCTGTCTGCCTCTTGCTGAATATGCACCCGCAGTAATTCTGTCTGTACAATCCGTATTTTTTTGACAGCTCTATTGATCGTTTATAACCATCCTGTTTCTTGAAATCCCGGTCAAGAAAGGACATATTGTACTTTAGGGCGATTTCACGACCTATTCCTGAAATTATTTCGTAATTCTTGTGAGGACTTACCGTCAGTGTTGTTCCGAAATAATCACAGCCGGCAATGGATGCATTTTGAACCGTCTTATCTAGTCTCTGCCTGAAACAGATAGCACACCTCGCGCCACCCTCCGGGTCTTCTTCATGGCCTTTGGTCAGAGTTAAAAATTCTCCCGGCTCATATTGGCCCTCCATGAAGCTTATGTTAGGCAGATCGATTCTCTCTTGGTTGAATTTCTCAATAAATTCTATCTGGGAATCTCTTCTCTGTTTGTATTCCTTCTCATCGGTAATGCAGGGATTATAAAAAAACACGGTAATATCGAATTCTCCTGCCAGCCTTTCAATAACGCTGGAGCTGCATGGCCCGCAACAGCTATGCAAAAGCAAAGCCGGCCTTTTTAGCTTTTCCTCCGGTGAATTGCCGGACATAATGCCCGGGTTTCCGATTATGAAACTGTTCTGAGCAATATTTTCTGCCAATTTTTTTTCTTTCATCACACGTACCTGATAATAAACCATACAAATAAACACCTTATTATACACTAAAAAAGCCCCCGGGACAATTATGAACTGTCCCCCAAAAGTTATACTTTTGTGGGGCAGCTCATACGCCCGGAGGTTTTGCGGACCTAAAAAACCCGAAGGTTTTGTGCTAAAAATGTATGAATTAAACTAAAGATTTTTCTCCAGCATCTCCTTGATTACCCCAGGGTTTCCTGCCCCCTTGAGTTCTCTCATACATGCGCCTAACAGAGCCTGGAAGGCCTTGGTTTTACCGCTCTTATAAGCTTCTACAATATCCTGATTATCGGATATTACTTTCTGAACAACCGCCAGAATATCAGAGCTGTCAAGCTTTCTGTCAATACCGGCTGATTTGATATATTCTTCCGGACTAATGCCTTCCTCGATAAGAGCTGCCAGTGCGGCTTTGCCCGAATTTCTGTTGATCTTGCTCTCTGTTACCATTTTGATTATTGCTGAAAGGTCCTCGGCGCTGATCTGCAGATCATCAAGACCTTTGCCCCCCTTGCGGAGCACACCAACAGCCTCGATAAGAATCCACTTGACGGTTTCTCTGGCATCGCAGCCTGCAGCCACCACTTCTTCCAGAAGCTTTGTTGCCGTCTGGCTTGATATGAGCACTGTTATTTCTTCTTCAGAGATCCCGGATTCACGGTAATAGTCAATTCTTTCATCCACTGCAACCGGTTTATTGGCCATGATCTGTTCAAGCCACTCATCATCGATAAGTATGGGCATCAGATTTGGATCCGGGAAATAGCGGTAATCCGCCGCAGTTTCCTTATCACGCATGGCAAATGTTTTACCCGTTTTTTCGTCAAAACGCCTCGTCTCCTGAACCAGTTCCTCCAGATCGTATTCCAGAGCGTCGATATGCCGCTGTATTTCGTAGTAAATCGCCTTTTCGATGGATTCAAATGAGCTCATGTTCTTGATTTCAGAACGGACTCCAAGTTCCTCTGTTCCTTCAGGTCTTACAGAAATATTAACATCGCAACGCATTGCACCGTTCTCACACTCTGAGATGCCTCCTGATCGGAACATCGATTTCAGCTTGTTCAGATAGTTCATAACCTCTTGTGGGCTTCTGAAATCAGGCTGTGTTACAACTTCAATAAGGGGTACACTTGTGCGGTTAAAGTCTACAAGGGAGTATTTGCCTTCGTGTATCAGCTTGCCTGCATCCTCCTCCATGTGAATCTGCTTGATGCGTATATCACGGTTGCCTTCCTCCGACTTAATGCTTACAAGACCATTAGTGCAGATCGGGTGATTCAGCTGTGTGATCTGATATGCACAGGGAAGGTCTGGGTAGTAGTAGTTTTTCTTATCAAAAGTAGTATACCGGCTGATATCACAGTTCAGCATGAGTCCCGCTGTTACCGCCAGTTCAATAACTCTCTTGTTTGTTACCGGAAGCATTCCGGGCATGCCGCAGCAGGCTGGACAGACGCAGTCGTTAGGCTCTTCCGAAGCTCCATGTCCGCCACAGGCACAGAAAATCTTTGATTTTGTGTTAAGTTCAACGTGGGTCTCAAGACCGATGACTGTTTCGTATTTCATTTACTTCAGCCCCCTTTCGCCGGCTGCTGCCAAACTGAACAGCTTGCTTTCGCAGTATTTGTCTCCCATCATCTGCACTCCGCCGCTTACAATGGCGGGAATACCAATAAGATTAGGAATCGCGGTAAATTCGCTTTCTTCAAACACTTTGCCGAATGCCTCATCAATGTCATAGGCTTCGTATTCCGTTTTGCTGCAGACAGGTGTCAGAACAGCGTCGTATTCCTCGAAGATTTTCGCCATGGAATCTGCAACAATGCGGCGGATCTTAAGGGATTTCTCGTAACAATCCTTGTATCGGTTCTTCGACAACACATCTGAACCGTATAGAATTACCGCCTTGGTGAGAAAGTTGAACCCTTCTGTTCTTGTGTTAATGTACAGCTCGTCTATGTTCCTGAAGTTGTCAGCCCGGTGTCCGAATTTTACTCCGTCATAGCGGGAAATATTGTTGCAGGTTTCCGCGCACATCAAAATCTGCCATGCTGTGGCAGCAGGTGAAAGAAAATCCAGTTCAATCTCATCTACAGTCACGCCTGAAGCCTTGAGGCTTTCTTTGAAATCCTCCATCTTCATCTTTGTATCTTCGTCTGCCTTGTCTTCCGGATCTCTGATAACTGCAATCTTCCCACCCGCAGCAGCCTCCGTTCTGTATTTATATTCTTTTTCCGGAAGTGATGTTCCGTCCTTGTCATCATGACCAGAAATTGCTTCCAGAACCTGTGCTGCCTCTTCAGCCCCCCGGGCATATACACCAACCTGTTCTCCTGATGCTGCACATGAAATAATGCCATATCTGGATACTGTTCCGTATGTTGGCTTTATGAAAGTAATCCCTGAAAGAGCTGCTGCACGTCTGGCACTGCCATTCATGTCAACTGCCAGAGCCGCATCGGTTTCTCCTCCGGCAACCTGAAGTGCTGCATCTCCATGCAGTTTACCTTTCTGCTCTGCTCCGTATGAGAACTCTCCCACCAGGTCCAGTCCAAACTCACCTGTGGCGGTTTTGCCTGAAATCTCATATCCTGCATTTTTTATACGGGTAACCACTTCTGCATCGAACAGAGATCTGTATCCTTCCAGAATGTGTGATCCTGCCTGAGCAAGTTCTCCCTTTATCATAATAGTGTCATCTATTGCTATTTTTTTCATCTCATCCACCTCACTTCACCAGTCTTGGCACTTTCCAGCTGTCCTCGCTGCGGGCAGGCGCATCTACAAGCAGACTTTCCCTTGAGAATTCCTGTGCTCTTGCGTCTTCCCTGAGAACATTGGTCATAGGCATAACGTGTACCATTGGTTCAGTGTCCTCGGTATGAATATCTGCCAGTTTCTTCTCATATTCTTTCATCTGACCGAAAATTTCCTTAACGCGTATTTCTTCTTCATCTGTAAGAGCGATTTGATTCAGTGCCTGAGCGTCCCCGAACACGGAACGCTTGGCAGCAACTCTCGCCGCAGCGCTTCCTATACCGACCCTTCCTGCAATTGCACTTCCGCTGCCGAGAAGATGTACGTCCTCAAGCTGCTGGTCCGTAACTTCTCCCGGTGCT
>JAQVOT010000113.1 GCA_028702415.1 Eubacteriales bacterium | reverse complement strand
CGAAATCCAGACCGGACTTTGCAGAACCGGTACACTGTGGAGATGTGACTACGAAGATGTTACTCCGGACATCATGACATTTGGTAAGGCTTCATCCGGTGGTCTGGTACCTATCACAGGTATCATCGCTAGACCTTGGACTTATGAAAAGTCAGGCTGTGGCACCGGTACAGAAGGCAAGATGTTTGATAACCCATGGATTCTGGGATCACCAACATTCGGTGGTAACCCGCTTGCATGTTCAGCATGTATCGCTACAATTAAGTACATGTTGGAAAACGACATGCCAAAGATGTCAAAGGAAAAGGGCGACTATTACCTGGCTGGCCTGAAGAAGCTGCAGGATAAGTATCCAACAGTTCTGACTACCTTCAGAGGTTCCGGAATGCTGATCTGCATGGAATTCCCGGAAGCAGAAGTTGGCTACAATGTAACTAAGGAACTGTTTGCTCAGCACGTAATGACTGCAGGTACTCTGGTTAACGCTAAGACAGTAAGAATCGAGCCGCCTATCACTCAGTCATACGAAACAATCGACAAGGTTCTGGCTGCTCTGGATGTTGCTCTGGCAAAGACTAAGGAAGCATTCAAGCTGTAAAAATCAAATCAATAGTGAAATGAATAAATTATCGAATATCGGTGTAATATTCATAATCTATACGCTGAGAACTCCGCTTCAATCGAAGCGGAGTTCTCTTGTTAGGTAGCTTCATTTAATAGGTTTAGGTGGCGGCACAGGTAGCCCATGTGTTAGAATATGGTCATGAGTTACAGAGTTAAGCTAAATGTTTTCGAAGGTCCTTTTGATCTGCTGGTGTATCTGATTGAACACGCCCGCATGAGCATTTATGACATCAGGATTTCCGAAATTACAAAACAATATGTGGAATATGTGCATCAGATGCAGGAGGCGAACGTGAACCTGGCATCTGAGTTTTTGCTGCTTGCATCCGAACTTCTGGAGATTAAATCCAGGATGCTTCTGCCCAGAATCAACACTGAGGAGAACATAGAGGACAGATATGAGGATCCTCGTACCGAACTTGTTGAGAAGCTTAAAGAGTACAAGAAGTACAAAGCAATTGCATCTATGCTGGAGGAGCGACTGGAAGAATCGGCAGCTTCTCAGGAGAAGCCTCAGGAGGATCTGACGGAGTACACAAATGAGCAGGACGAGTATCTGGTACTTGATTCTCCAAGCTTCAAAAAAGCCTTTGAAGATTTCCTGCAGAGAAAGAAAAAACTGGATGAAATCAGGGCACACCATGTCCGTACAGGGAAACAGCGTATGACCACGGAAATCCGAATAAGCAATATTAAAGACTTCTTCAAAGAAATTCCTGCAGGAGAGCGGAGAAATTTTATGGAGCTTATCGAGAAGAAAGAAGACAAATATGATATCTCAGTCACCTTCGCTTCGGTGCTGCAGATGATGAAGGAAAAACGCTTGGGCGCCGAGCAGCGCAGACTTTTTGGAGATATTGAATTATATGCAACGGAAAATCTCATGGATGATGTGGTGCCGGATGAGACGCCTGAGGAGGTAGTAAATGGCGAACAAGACAATTAAATCAGCAATTGAATCCATGATGTTCGTTTGGGGTGAGCCTCTTAACATCAAAGATGTAGCTGATATTTTCGATGTAGATAAAAAAGAAATATACGAATGCTGCAAGGAATTGCAGGAGGAATACGAGCAGGATGGCAGAGGAATTGTAATAAGAGAAGTGAACAAGAGCTTCCAGTTCGTGACCAGAAAAGAAAATCGGGAGTTCATCGAGAGGCTGTGCACACCCGTCCGCAGACGCCGACTTTCACAGTCCGCACTGGAGACCCTGGCAATCGTCGCGTACAAGCAGCCTGTGACCAAGGGAGAAATCGAAGCCATAAGAGGAATAAGATGTGACCGGGTAATGGAAGGCCTTATGGACAAGAATCTGATAGCACAGCTTGGGCGCACCGATACTGTGGGCCGCCCGATTCTCTACGGAACAACAGATGAGTTTCTGAAGCAGTTTGAATTTGAATCACTGAAGGATCTGCCACCGATTGAAGATATCGAAGGAGTAATTTTCGAGGATGACGAGCCAACCGTAATTATCGATGGAGTAGCAGGCCAGATCAGTCTTGAGGAGTTGAAGAAAGACGAGGATTAATTATTCCTCGTCTTTTTGTATCAGTGCCAGTTTCTTTTTTCGTGGTAGTTGCTTTATTGCGTGCTCCCGGCTCATCGCTTCTTCCCTGGTATCGAAATATTCAATGTGCACCAGCTCTACGGGAGTGCGGGCGCGTGTGTATTTGGCGCCTTTGCCTGTATTGTGAGCGGAAAGGCGAGTGTTTATGTCATTTGTCCAGCCCGTGTACAGGGATCCATCGCAGCATTTAAGAATGTAGGTACAGGGGCAATTGGTCTTCATTGTCTGACATTGGGTTTTTGTATTCATATACAGATTATATCACGGGAGCATGTAAAATGGCCTTGACTTCCGGCAGAAATAATAATAGTACAAAAGTGCTATTATTTTATTCCAATATTCTGAAAATTATAGTATAATTTCATTGTCGGCAGCGCATCAAATCCCTATATCGTAAAATTTTTTTTGGTTGCGCGCGACAAATCGCTATTATCATTATAATTTTTTCTGACTGCCTTTGCATGAAATATGTGGGGGCAGTATTGAAAGAGAGGAGGCACGTATGTCGATCAAAAAACAGATGGAAATTCTTGAAAATGAAGTGGCAACGTTTAATGCCAGGAAGTCATTGCTGTCTGCAGCACTCATCATTGTAGCTGCAATGGTAGTATCCCCCTTCCTGCCTAAAGACCTGGGGGCACTATGTTGCGTCCCGGCCTTGCTGATGATTGTCTACATCTTCGTTACGAAGAGAATTCTTGAAGCTCTGACAATCGGCGCAGTAGTTGGTTTCATCATGGTTGGCTCCCCGGGAGAAAACGTAATGTGGACATTCGCAGATTCTCTGCTGAACACGATGATGTCCGAAGACATCGCATGGCTGATTATTGTATGCGGCCTGATGGGAGGTATCATTGCTCTGATTCAGAGATCAGGTGGTGCGTATGCATTCGGTTTATGGGCATCCAAGAAAGCTAAAACACAAAGGATGGCTCTTATGTGGGCATGGGTCCTGGGTATTATCATCTTTATCGATGACTATCTCAATTCCATGACAGTTGGTTCTTGTATGGCACCTCTTACGGACAAGCACAGAACTCCAAGAGAAATGCTGGCATATATCTGCGATTCGACTGCAGCTCCTGTATGCGTGCTTATTCCGATAACCACATGGTCAATATTCTGCGGCAAGATTCTTATCAAGAACGGCTGGCAGGAGGGGGATGCAGGAGTTATTGAAATGTTTATGAAAACGATTCCATATAACTTCTACGCATGGATTGCAGCCCTCATTGTACCATTGGTAGTTTTAGGGGTTGTTCCTAAGATCTTCGGAATGAAAAAGGCATACGAAAGAGTTGAAGCCGGCGGTCCGTTGGCCCCTCCGGGATCAGAAAAAATTTCAATCCTGGCATCAGACAAGGGAGAAGAGGACAATATTCCTAACAACCCAAAGATGTTAAACTTCTTTATTCCTTTGGCCGTTCTTGTTGGAGCAACTATGTTCTTCGACAATGAAATGATGATGGGCGTTCTTGTAGCCCTGGTGGTAATGTTCATAATGTACATGCTTCAGAACCTCATGCCGGCTGTAGAATTCTGGGATGTTATCATCAAGGGTATCCAGAATATGATTCTACCGCTGATGCTGATGGTATTGGCATTCGTATTTGCAGACATGAACGAGCAGATCGGATTCACAAAGTGGTGTATCGAGTCTGCTACAACATTTATGACTCCGGCAACAGCTCCGATGATTATCTTCCTGGTACTGGCTTGCACAGAATTTATTACAGGCACTAACTGGGGAATGTATATTATCGCGTTACCGATTATCATTCCACTGGCATTTAACATTGGTGCATTCATGCCACTGACAGTAGGAGCCTGCATTTCAGCCGGAGTATTCGGCTCACATATATGCTTCTATTCGGACGCAACAGTTCTCACATCTGCAGCATGCGGCTGTGACAACTTCAGACACGCATTGACTCAGATGCCTTATGGTTTCATTTCCGCAATCGTAGCGTTCATCATGTTTGCTGTATTCGGATTTATAATGGCATAAAATCGGATTAACAATTGCATATAATTAATAAACTGCACTAATTCCCGGAAGTGGATTTAGTGCAGTTTTTTTATAATAAGAATCTGAAACTATTGGCGAGCCATTGTGAATGCTACTCCCTTACCTTTGCCAGAGCTTTTGTAAGCTGATCCGCGCAGGATGTCTGTTTGAATCCGCAGGTGTTTCCCGCTAAGGCCTCGGTTATTTCGTCCACGGTCCAGCCGTTTACCAGCTTACTGATGGCCTTAAGATTACCGTTGCAGCCCCCGGTAAATTCTATATTTGTCACTACATCCCCCTCAAGATCAAAGGAAATGCTTACAGGGCAGACCCCGTAAAGTGGCATTTCGTGTCTCATAATCTTCCTCCATGATATCCAGTTTATTCATACAGTTCAGTGTGATATAATAAATCTGCTGTTAGTATAACATACGGGAAAAAAGAAAGGAAAAGAAAAGACTATGAAAAAATTAGCATTGACTTTGCTTATTCTTGTGATGGCAATAGGAACTTTCGCGCTTACCGGGTGCGGGGACAAAGGTGGGGGCATTGCTTCGGAGCCGGAACCGATAATTAATCCGATTACAGGAAAGGAAGTGGAAAGCCTGCCGGCAAGACCTGTTATGGTAGCAATTCCAAACGAT
>JAQVOT010000112.1 GCA_028702415.1 Eubacteriales bacterium | reverse complement strand
TAATTTGAATGAAAAATTAAACCTGTACTTTGACAACTGAAAATAGCCACAAAAGGTCTAATTTACTTTTTCCGGAGTATACGCTTTAAGTGGTATAGTTGATATATCGATTGCTATCTGCAGAAGGAGCAGATATGAAATACTACATCACTAAAAGCCAAATGGATTTGTCAGATCGCATGGCCATAGAAACCGGAATCTGTGCAGGAGATTCTTTCAAGAAAATAGCAAATCTTCTGCATAGACATCCATCAACCATAGCACATGAGATCAAGGAAAACAGAACTTTCATACGAGGGTTTTTCCCTAACGGACGTGATTGCAGATATGCCAGAACCTGTGCTGTAAGAAATCTGTGCGAAGCTTCGGAAGACGTATGTAATATGAAATGCAGATTCTGCAAAGGCATTGATTGTACAGAAATCTGTGAGAGGTATATATCCATAGCATGCGATAAGTTTGAATCGCCGCCATATGTATGTAACAGATGTGTACAGAACAGAACCTGTAACAAAGACAGGTACATATACAGTGCGAAGTTTGCTGATGCTGCCGTGAACAGAAGGAGATCTGACAGCAGACGAGGCATAAGACTTACAGAAAAGCAGAAATCCGATTTGGACAAACTTGTTTCAGAATTAGTGAAAAAAGGGCAGCCGCTGTCTCACATTTATGCAGAGCATGAGCTGGAAATGCCTATATGTCTGAGAACTCTCTACAACTACATTGACAGTGGGGAAATGACCATAAAAAACATAGACCTCAGACGTAAAGTCGGATACAAAATGCGCAGAAAAAAGCGTGGTGACGGCATTCCGCGCAATTGCGAGTGCAGAATAGGAAGAACATACGAAGATTTTGAAAAGAATCTGAATTCCAATTTTGCAGAGTGGGAAGTAGTAGAAATGGACACTGTTCGCGGAGTGAGGGAAAAAGGGAAAAGATTGCTGACGATGATTTTCAGAAGGAACAATCTTATGCTGCTTTTTCTCATGCCGGATGGAACAGCAGATTCGGTAAAGCGTGTTTTTGACTATCTTGAAGCAGGGCTTGGAACAGATGTATTCAATAGGATATTCAAGGTGATTCTGACGGATAATGGAAGTGAGTTCAAAAGAGTTGATGAACTTGAACTTACAGATGACGGTGTTTTCAGAACGGACATATTCTACTGCGATCCAATGGCATCATGGCAGAAAGGATGCCTGGAAAAGAACCACGAATTCATACGATACGTTCTTCCAAAGGGAAAGAGTCTAAATCCTTATACACAGGAAGACATTACCCTGCTGATGAACCACATAAACAGCGTGAAGCGTCCAAGTTTAGGTAACAAATGTCCGTATGAGCTTGTAAATGAAGAGGATCAGGATTTCGCAGCATTAATGAAATTATTGAAAATGCACCTCATCCCACCCGATGAAGTGCATTTAACGCCAGATTTATTCTTTAAAAAGTAATTAGATTTTAAGTGCAGATAGTAATCGATTTAACTTGCATATATTAAACAGGCGGGTCGAATTTACTTTTGCACAAGCAATAGCGAGTCGTCCCGTTAGTATGCAAAAAATTACATTCTGCTATCTGGATCAAGGTGATTATATCACGAAATTTGATTTCAGACACCATGTATTAAGGCATTATTTGGACCTCAGAGAAGGCTTTGATTAAGTGGCATATTTTCAGTCAAGGTTTTGATTTTCATTCAAGCGTAGATGAAGGTACCGATTTGTATATTTACAAAAAACCAGGAGGACACAATGCCACTTAAAACAGTCAGAAACGACATTACAAAAATGAATACAGATGCCATCGTTCTTCCGGCTAACAAATGGCTGGAGGAGGGTAGCGGAACAAGCAGGGCAATTTATGAAGCGGCTGGCGAACAGCAGCTGATAAACGAGTTGAAGCTCAGGTATCCGGAGGGGTGTCCCATTGGAGAAGCGGTAACCACTGAAGGATATAATTTGCCTGCCAAGAAGATCATACATGCAGTCTGCCCGGAATGGCGTGGCGGCAACATGAACGAAAGGGAGCTTTTGAATAACGCATATACATGTTCGCTTAATCAGGCAAAAGCTAACAAGCTCAGTTCTATCTCGTTCCCGCTTCTTTCTGCCGGAAACTACGGATATCCGAAGGGGGAGGCACTGGCCGTTGCAAACCAGGCTATTACGGATTTTCTAATTGAGAATGACATGGATGTTTATCTGGTTCTTTATACAGATGAAACCATGGCCATCGGAAGCAAGCTGTTCAGTGAAATCAGAGAGTATATTGATAGTCATTATGTAGAAGAAAAAGATGAATTCTTTGAAAATAGGGGCATAGCATACAATTCAACTACGCCTGATTTTGCTAGTGAGAGATCAGAACAAAAGCGGGCGGCCTGGACTGAATATGATGAATACGAAGATAAACGCGAAGATGAATACGAAGATGAATACAAAGATGAATTGTATGAACCTAAAAGCATAGAATTTGATTCGGCCTCATATGAATATGCTCCTGAGAGCTCAAAAAAAATTCTGTCGATTGAGCCTGATTTGGAAGATATCATAAATAACAGAACAGAATCCTTCCACGATATGCTGATGCGTCTTATCGAAGACAGCGGAATGAAGGGCCCTGACATTTATGGCCGCGCTCTCATGGATAAAAAACTTTACAGCAAAATCCGCACCAATCCGAATTACACTCCAAAGAAGAAAACCATTCTGTCCTTAGCCATAGCTCTCAGACTTGGAAGAACAACAACGGATGAGCTTCTGAAAAAAACCGGAATGGCTCTTTCTGACAGTGATCATTTTGACCTGATTGTTGCGTACTTCATTGATAATGAGTACTACGATATTTTTGATATCAATATAGCCTTGGAAGAGTTGGGAGAAACAGATTTCTTAGGATACAATTAAAAAATGGTTTTAAGGTCGCCTTCGGGGCGACCTTTTCGGACTGCTTTTGCATTATAGTGTGTTTACAAGATAAAGAGAACGAGGGGTAAGACCCCAGATTGGAGACACACTATGAAAAAGGGATTGACAGAAATGGTCTTTATACTGGACAGAAGCGGATCAATGAGCGGCCTGGAATCAGACACTATCGGAGGATTCAATTCCATGATCGCTTTACAGAAGAAAGAGGAAGGCGAGGCTATTGTAAGCACAGTACTCTTTGACAACAGATATGAACTGATTCACGATAGATTCAACATTCAGTCTGTTGGAGAAATGACGGACGAAGAGTATTACACCAGAGGCTCCACCGCATTACTGGATGCAATGGGTAGCTCGATCCAGAAGACGATCAACGTGCAAAAGCATCTTCCGGAGGATGAAAAAGCTGAGAAGGTAATATTCGTTATTATCACTGATGGCTACGAAAACTCATCATGTGAATTCTCCTACGAGGATGTTCGGAAAATGGTTGAACAGCAGCAGGAAAAGTACGGTTGGGAATTTATGTTCCTGGGTGCTAATATTGATGCAATATCTGAAGGACGCAAGTTCGGGATCAGAGAAGAAAGGGCAGTAAGATACTGCAGCGATGAGCCAGGCACCCAAATGAATTACGAGGTTGTTGGAGAGGCACTTTGCGAGATGAGGTCTTGTAGTAAGATGTCAGAAGTAGGCGCTGAATGGAAGGAAGAGATTGAAAAGGATTATGCAAGTCGTGGTGAGGGTCACAAAGGGCGTAAATAAGAATAACTGGGCAGTAGTGAAAAATAGTGAAAAAATAGTGAAATAATAAAGCTACTGATAAGCAAGGAGGTCGGTCCTAATGTTTGATTTCACAGATCCCGGATTTCTCGCATTCATGGAATCCGAGGGGTGCGCGAACACCAGAGAAGGAAATATTTCGAGGGTAGCAAAAGTGCTTAACGAAAGCCCTAATGATGAAATCGGGGATGAAGAATTCAGGAAGGCCTGCAGAAGCGCAGGTGTAGATCCGGATTCATTTTCCCAGGAGGATATAGAGAATTTGCAGAGCAAGCTGAGGTAGTAAAGGGGATTAAATAGTATCATGCATGACAATGACAACTATAAATTCGGAAAAAGCATTGGCAACAATGCAATGGCAGGACCGTACAGTGGCATTTCAAGAGGCGGCTGTCTTATTTGGGTTGTTATAGGTGTCATTTTTCTGATCATCGCCCTGGTATTTGTCTTCAGTTCAGACGATTCAAGCAAAAGCAGCCGGTCTGCAAATGATACAACTGCAACAGAGTCAGCAACGGAAGCATCGGAATTAAACGAAAAACCTATGATTACAGAAGGAAAGAAAATCTGGATCACGGACAATTTCTCTTTCAAAATTCCTGAAGGCTCGACAAAACTTGAACCACGCCTGGGCGAAGCATATTCCAATGAGAAGGCCTTTGCTTATGAAGAAGCAAACGGCAACCGTGTTTACATCACCAGTTTCGCTGTGGAAGATGAACCTGACTGCTTCCCTGACCTTGCAGAGTACCTGGTATACCAGGGGGATAAAAATGCAACCATGGGATACACTTCTTTCGAAGATACCGCAATGGCAAAGAGCCAGGCTACAGGTTTTAATGCCGACAACGAAAAATTATACGTTACCGGTTACTGGTGGCCTGACGGCGGCAGTACTCTATGCTGCGTAGAGGTAGCATCATACACAAAAGAATCCGATGTTCCCGAGTTTGTAATGAGCACAATCGGCAGCAAAGAATACCATGGCTACCCGGCAGATTACAACCCGTATCCGGGAGACTAATAGACGCTCTAAATTTCGAGCATTGCGTGTGGTTAAGTACAATCTTGTATTGCCGTTTTTATTCTGATATAATAAGAGCACCATAAAGAGAAGGCGAGAGACAAGCTC
>JAQVOT010000111.1 GCA_028702415.1 Eubacteriales bacterium | reverse complement strand
AGTAGATCCTGTACTTCCTCCGATTACCATGAGAATCATAAACATCCCGATACTGAAGGCTGGCCAGAGATAATAATCCATCAGAGAATATCCGGTTGTTGTAAAGGCTGTTACAACGCCGAAGGTGCCCTGAAGCAGGGAATCTCCGAAGCTCATATCACTGTGGGAATAAAGGTCCAGAGTAATCAGAAGCGAGAAAACAACTGTTACTGCTATCATAACCTGTAATTCTGTTTCCCGTAAAGCTCGACCTATCTTGCCCTTCATTAGAAGCATAATGACATAAAAATTTAATGCACCCACCAGCATGAGGACAATAGTGACAACATCTATTCCCAGACTGTCATATGCCGCAATACTCGCGTTCTTCGTTGAAAACCCTGCAGTTGATATCGCTGACATTGTATGGCATACGGAATCCAATACAGGCATACCAAATATTGCATAGGCAATGGTCCCTGCAACAAGCCATATAAAATACAGTATTGATATGGTTTCCGCCGTTCTTCGGATAGATGGCTTAAGTTTATCAGAATGGCCTTCCGCATCATAGAGACTGGTTGCCGCCTGCTTACGTGCCACTACTGCTATCATAATCACGAAACCAAGTCCACCGCAAAACTGCATAAAGCTTCGATGAAATAGCAGCAAATGTGGAATATTTTCTGCGTCAACAACCGTTAGCCCTGTAGTTGTCCATCCACTGACGGACTCAAATAGAGCCAGGGTGAAGCTCATGTGCTCTATCATCATAAATGGTACTGACCCAACCAGGAAGGCATATACCCACACAAACAATACAGGGACGCTTCCCTTCTGAATCAAAGACTGCCAACTGTGGGATACTGTCTTTTTGTATGGCTTCTTTAGGCATATAAAATATCCTAACAGCATGGATACACATGATGGCAATATAAAGCCGGAAGCGCAATATACTTCTGTCGGATAAAATGGCAATAAAAGCAAAGGACAGAACATCAGCAGTCCTGTCATAAACATTACTATTCCATAATAACTCCCATCGGAGATTACTTTTACCGGGTTTTTCATATCTTCGTAAGCTGATGAACTGCAGCTTCTTTATAATCATCTGAAGCAAGTAATATAAGATTATCCCCTGATGCTATGCAGGTATCTCCCTTAGGAATAATACTGCTGCTTCCACGTAACACACAACCTACCACAACTTCATCAGGAAGGCTGATTTCCCATAGATGCTTTCCTATTACATTGGCATTCTTAGGTATATTTACCTGGAATACCTGAACCTGCCCTTCGGCAATAGGCATAATTGTTCTGATATCATTCAGCAGAACATGCTGCTCAATGATGTTAGAAATTGCTGTAATTGCGCAGACTACAGAATCCACTCCCACGGAAAGGAAGAAATCTGTTTTGTTAGGATCAGAAATAATAGCAATTGTTTTCTTTACGTTAAACTTCTTTTTGCATAGCTCACATATCACAAGGTTTGCATCGTCATGTTCTGACATAGCAATAGCAATATCTGAACCGTATACGCCCGCATCTTCCAGTACGAATGGTTTAGAACCATCCCCATGGAATACACGAAGTCCATTTATTTCAGCCAGTTTTTCACAGCAGTCCATACTTTCATTGATTGCTGTAACCCGAAATCGCTTTTCAATAAGAGATCTTGAGAGAAGACGCGTTTCATCATACCCGTCAATAAGAACTACTTTTGGTTTCATCTCTCTACTCACCTTACCTTTTCCCATAGAGCATACTGTCTACTTTGCTGGTAGAAAGCACCACAGGGCAGATAGTTTCGATTCCAAAATCCCTATATACACATTCCCGTTCCGGATCATACAATCTGGCAATTACCTTGTCTATATGGAAAAATTCCTTAGCCATCTGCGCGATCATTATATTTGTATTATCATGATTGGTTACCGCAATAACTGAAGCTGCATTTCTGATGTCAGCATCATGCTCTAGGAACATCTCGGCAGCGTCTCCTACTATTTCAACTCCACCGAATGTTGGCGATAGTTTGCGGAATGATTCGCTATTGCTGTCAATTATAATTACATCTTTACCATCTTCTGAAAGTCTATTGGCGATACTGGATCCCAGCCTTCCACATCCTGCAATAATTGTAATTCCGTTGTCTTTTGATTTGTTTTTTATGTCTTTGAAAATGCTCATCACTGTTTTCTCCTTTTCACAATGCTAATGATAACAGTAGAATTGTGATATGGGCGTGAGAAACAGCCCGAACTTGTGAGAATACTGTGAGTTTTTCACATAAATATAAGCTTATTCCGATAGAAGACGATATCCGACTCCTATCTCTGTAATGATGTATTCCGGTTTCCCCGGATTCTTTTCGATTTTGCGGCGCAGGCAGGCCATAAGTGCTCTAAGCGCCTGAGTATCAGTTCCGTAGCCCGGCCCCCATATTTCTCTTATGATAGCCTTTGTTGTTAATACCTTTCCTATATTCCGAAACATATATGATAGGAGCTGATACTCCATGTGCGTTGTGTGGATTTCATTGCCATCAAGGTGGACTATTCCCTTTTCAAGATCTATCTTAAGGCCTCTTACAGAAAGTACAGCATATGTCTGAGGCTTGCAAACAGCGCGTAAGTGTCTTCTGGCTACTCTTACACGGGCCATTAGCTCAGTTGCCGAAAATGGTTTCGTCAGGTAATCATCCGCACCCAGGTCAAGAGCTGCTACCTTTTCTTCTTCCCTGTCTCTTGCTGAAACGACTATTATTGGCATTTCTGACCACTCCCTTACTTTTCTGATTACTTCCTTCCCGTCATAATCGGGCAAACCCAGGTCAAGAATGATAATATCCGGGCTGTCTGAAGAAATCCTTTCCAGAGCTTCTTCAGCACCTCCCGCCACAACATAGTCAAGGCCTTCTGCCTTAAGCGTAAAACATATAAAATTACTTATTTGTCTATCGTCTTCGACCACAAGAATTTTTTCACTCATTTTGATCCTCCAGTGGCAATTTAAATGTAAATATGGCACCGCTTCTGTCAGTACGATTAGAAGCCGTTATTGTTCCACCATGAGCGTTGATGATTGTTTCACATATAGACAAGCCCAGCCCTACGCCTCTATCCACTTTAATTTCAGGCTTCTCTACAGAATAGAATGATTGGAAAATATGCGGAAGATTTTCCTCAATAACACCTTCTCCGGAATCGATTACATGGAACACTACATTTTCTGGTTCTTTATAAACTTTAATTAATATCGGTGAACCTTCATCCGAATGCTTGATTGCATTACCCAGTAAGTTGACAAGTACCTGCTCAATAAGTTTAGGGTCCATAGGGATCATAATAAGTTCATCCGGTATTTCCACATCGATATCCGCAGTCGGATTATTCGCAAATACGTGACCTATTGCTCCGCCTATAACCTCTTCAACAGGGACTTTTTCTTTTTTTAGTTTCATTGTTCCGTCCTGCAGGCGCGTCATGTTGAGTATATTCTCTACAAGTCCGTGGAGCCATTCGGCATCTGCAGTAATACTGGCTGCAAGTTCCCTCTTATAAACATCATCCTTAAGAGCATCTTCAAGCATTGCGGACGTACCGATTATTCCTGTAAGCGGAGTCCTTATGTCATGAGAAATGGATCTTATAAGGTTGGCCCTGTACCTTTCCCGGGCCGCTTCATTCAGGGATTCCATACGTTGCTTTGCCGTCAGTAATCTGTCCATGGCAATTGCAATACTGTCAACCATTGAATGCAATAGACTTCTCTGAAGATTGCTTAGCTTAATTGTATCCTCTTTTTTTAGGCGTATTATTCCCAGTACTCGGTCTCCTCCATAAAGGGGGTAATCACAAAATTCACCGCTGTTATTGTATGTTCCAGTAATATGTTCAATTTGGTATTTTATTTTAGCCGCTTCTTCAGTTTCCCTGCGTATGACATGATTGTCTATTCCAAATATCTTTAATACATATGTATCTTCCGGCATTCCATTTTCATCGAAACAAAGTAATCCCGCATCGCAATGTAGACCCTCACAGATTGAATTGAGTGAAATCCCCACAATTTCATCCATATCCTCAGCATCAATCAGCTGGTTCGTCAACATATATATAGCCTTGGTTTCAGCCTCCGCTTCATGTGCTCTCTGAGCTTCATTCCTGGCTCTTGTAGTCAGTAAACTTGTGGCCAGTGCGGTCAGAATCATGCTGATAAAGGTAATATAGTAATTAGAATCATTTACTTCCAGGGTAAATCGGGGTGCTGCAAAGAAATAGTTGAATGCAAATGTTCCGGCAACTGACACTATCAGCCCCAGAATAAAACTTTTTGTTATCCATACTATAATGAGGACAGCAACAAGATAAACTATTACGATGTTAGTATCAGGAAATTTTACCGCATCAAAAGCGTAGCCAATAACCGTTGCAACAAAAAATACAAGAACAGCTATTAGTATGTTTCGGACTACTCTTGGTGTATTCCACTCTCTTCCCATAGTATGCCGTCCCTACAATTCAAAGCATAATAATTGTATGCCTTATACATGAAGGTTTTCCTTCACTTTTTCTTTCCCCTCTTTGCAAGCTTGTAGAAGAAATCAAATGGATTTTTGAAGGATTTATCCTTGTCCGAATAGTTGCGGTTTGTTGCACCACCCAGGGGATTAACCGCCTTAAGCTTTTCCTTGCCTTCCCGGGCGCGTTCTTCGTTCAGTTCCTTGTGAAGATTCTCACTCGACATGACTTCATTGTCTTCTGTTTTTTTATCTGTGCTCATAATATCCTCCCTCCATTCTTTTTATGTCATTATATCAGTAAGGACTTATTATTTGTAGCGCACTATTCAAATTGCAATACTTCCATTCCCTTATAA
>JAQVOT010000110.1 GCA_028702415.1 Eubacteriales bacterium | reverse complement strand
GCTGTGAGAGGAAGTATTCTGGAAGAGGCAGATGATGGCGGGAATCCCCTTGAGGCCGGTTTTGCAGAAAAGTACATGTCCCTTGCAGAAAATCTGAACATATGCTCACAGAAGGGTCTCTCTGAGAAGTTCGACTCAACCATCGGTGCGGGCACAGTTGTTATGCCCTTCGGCGGTAAGAACCAGATGACAGCTGCTCAGAGCATGGTGCAGAAAATATCCGTAGAAAAAAGCGTATCCCGAACATGCTCGATAATGTCCTGGGGATACAATCCATATATCACAGAGAAGAGTCCGTATCACGGAGCCTACCTGGCAGTGGTGGATTCAATCTGCAAGCTGATAGCTTCCGGCGGAGGCCGTGAGGCCATTTACCTCAGTTTCCAGGAGTACTTCGAGAAGCTTGGCAAGGATGCATTAAGATGGGGTAAACCTTTCGCAGCTCTGCTTGGTGCATTGAAGGCACAGATAGGTCTTGAGGTAGCAGCCATCGGAGGCAAGGATTCAATGAGCGGATCCTTCGAGGACATCGATGTTCCACCTACACTGGTATCCTTCGCAGTTACAACTGCGGATGTTGATAGCATCCTGACCAACGAATTCAAGGCTCCGAATCACAGGGTAGTAGCTCTGCTTCCTGAACTGGATTCGGAGGGACTCCCTAAAACGGATTCTCTACAGAGGAACTTCCAGGTGGTGAAGTCGCTGGGAGATGCGGGCATGATCTGTTCAGCATACGTTCCCGGCATGGGCGGTGTTGCTGAAGCGATTATGAAGATGTGCTTCGGCAATATGATCGGATTCAAATTCGATGATTCACTTCCGGCTGAGCTTGCCGGTTCTCTGTTCGAATACTGCTACGGGTCCTTCCTGCTGGAGCTGGCTGATGGTGCGGATATTTCGGCAGCGGCCAAGGCTGTGGAGATCGGTGGGACGACTGATGAAGCTGCCATTACCTTGGGCGGGGAAAGAGTGGGCCTTGCGGATCTCCTTAAGGAGTACGAAGGGAAGCTGGAGCCGATCTATCCCTGCAATATCCAGACAGCAGTACAGAAAATTCCTTGGCTTGACTACAGAACAGAAGAGCATAGGACAGAGATTCTCAGGTCGTCATCTCAGGTACCGGGGGAGGGTACTGCCCATGTTTTAAGTGTAAAGCCGAAGGTGATCATCCCGACATTCCCGGGGACTAACTGTGAGTACGATTCGGCCAGAGCTGTGGAAACCGCAGGAGCTGAAGCACAGATTATACTCATAAGAAATATGAATGCTGAGGCCATCGCCAAATCTACAGAGGCTTTCGCAAAGGCGCTGAAGGGTGCACAAATGGTATTCATTCCGGGAGGCTTCTCCGGTGGGGATGAGCCTGATGGATCCGGCAAATTCATTACCGCCTTCTTCAGAAATCCTGTGGTGAAGGAAGCGGTCACGGATCTGATGGATCGAAGGGCAGGCCTTATGTGTGGAATCTGCAACGGATTTCAGGCGCTGATCAAGCTGGGCCTTGTACCCTTTGGCAAAATCATTGATACAGACGAAACATGTCCGACTCTGACCCTAAATGAAATCGGAAGACATCAGTCCAAGCTGGTAAGAATCAGGGTCGCTTCCAACAAGTCACCATGGCTTGGAGGAACGGAAGTCGGAGACATCTTCACGGTTCCGGTATCTCATGGAGAAGGAAGGCTTCTGGCAGAGGAATCGCTGCTCCGTAAGCTGGCTGCCAATGGGCAGATCGCGACACAGTACGTGGATGATGGTGGCAGACCTAGCAGCGATGTCAGATTCAATCCGAATGGTTCTGCCTTTGCAATTGAAGGCATGACTTCACCGGATGGCAGAATTTTTGGCAAGATGGGGCATGCGGAAAGAATCGGTTACGGTCTGTACCGAAATGTACCGGGAAATTATGACATGAAAATGTTCGAATCTGCTGTAAAGTACTTCAAGTTCTGAAAATAATCCCGTGAAAAGCCGACAGGAAGGCATTCTTTCCTGTCGGCTTTTGTGTTGACGCCAAGCTGTTGGATGCCCGTGCGAAATTACTAGAAAGCGGCGCTATACGAGGTGAAAAGAAGAATTTTTTGGAGGAAAAAACGATTGACATGAGGGCAAATTATTGATACAGTAGGAGCATAGCGTTTTACCTATTTATCACGATAAAGCGTTAGATAAATAGAGAACTAAAGTAAAGCCTAAGGAGAACGAGATGATTAAGATTTTGAAAAAGGGTCAGTATGAGATGGAGGACATTCTGATCAGGGATAGATCGGGAAGAGATGTGAGCAGGGTCGTTTCAGATATTCTGTTCGGTGTGAAGATGGGAGGAGATCCTACGCTTCTGAATTATTGTCTGTCCCTTGACGGAGCAAAGCCGGAAACACTGGAGCTGTCGGCCGAAGAAATTGATGAGGCCGTTGCCCATGTGGAATCCGAAGTTATAGACACACTTAAGGAAGCAGCAGACAGAATTGCCGCGTTCCATAAACAGCAGGTGAAAGAAGGCTATACCATTACATCTGACGGCGTAAAACTTGAGCAGAAGGTGCTGCCCATTGAAAAGGTCGGAATCTATATCCCTGGAGGGACTGCGGCATATCCTTCTACAGTGCTGATGAATGCGATTCCTGCCAAGATTGCAGGGGTGAAGGAAATAATTATGGTTTCACCTCCGACGAACAATGGGAGCATTTCATCGGTTATCCTGGCCGCAGCCCGAATTGCGGGAGTTGATAGAGTGTTCCGCATTGGCGGAGCACAGGCGATTGCTGCGCTTGCCTACGGAACACAAAGTATTCCGAAGGTAGATAAGATCGTAGGACCCGGGAATGCCTATGTTGCGGAAGCAAAAAAACAGGTATTCGGGCAGGTTGGCATCGATATGATTGCCGGACCAAGTGAGATTCTGGTTTTGGCAGATCAGGGAAGCGATGCGAGAATCATTGCAGCAGATATGCTAGCACAGGCGGAGCATGATACCATGGCAACGGCGGTGCTCATCACAACGGATGAGGATTTGGCCTTAGGTGTAAGGGACGAAATAGAAATCCAGCTTGGAAAGCTGCCGAGAAAGGATATCGCCAGCAAATCCATAGATATAAACGGGAAAATAATCATCACGGATACCATCGAGGAAGCGGTAGATCTGGCGAACGCATTGGCTCCGGAACATCTGGAACTGTTTCTGGATGACGCGGAGATTTATGCGGACAAGATTGTGAATGCAGGTTCCGTATTCGTGGGAAAGAACTGCCCGGAGGCATTGGGAGATTATTTCGCAGGACCGAATCATACACTGCCGACCGTGGGAACAGCACGGTTCGCCAGTCCACTGTCAGTGGATGATTTCGTTAAGAGAATGTCCTTCACATATTATGACCAGTGTGCTCTGGAATATGCCAGAGATAAGGTTGTGTTGTTGGCACGGAAGGAAGGGCTAGAAGCTCACGCAAAATCCATACAATCAAGATTTGAATAAGGAGGCCGCCGGGGATATTTCCCCGGGCATTACAAATGGAAATTAAAGTACCGGAAATAAGTAAGAAAGAGAAGGCCATGTTTGCACTGCGAGCGCTGTACGCAAGTCATGGCTTTTCGATGTTCAGGATGACTAAGTTTGAATCATTCGATCTGTATGCGGCCAATCGGGATTTCATGGATTCCACATCCATCATCACCTTTACGGATACAGACGGAATGCTGATGGCTCTGAAACCTGACGTAACATTATCGATCGTAAAGAATAATAGGCACATAGGCAATGATGTTCGCAAGATATACTACAATGAAAATGTGTACAGAGTTTCACCTAAGACCCATTACTTTCAGGAAATCATGCAGGTTGGGCTTGAATGTCTTGGCAGAGTTGATGAAAAGTGCATATGTGAGGTGCTCAGACTGGCAGCCGAGAGTCTTCGTGTGCTTTCGGACAAAGCCATTCTGGATATTTCCAATCTGGACATACTTTCACAGCTCATCGCAAGCTGCAGACTTCCCCGGGAGGCAGAAGAGGCAATTACAAGGAGGATAGGCGAGAAGAATGTCCACGGTCTGGAAAGCCTGTGTGCCGAATATGATATCGGTCCCGCGAAGACAGAGCTGTTAAAAAAACTGATTAACATTTATGGGAAGCCATGCCATGTACTGCCACAGCTGGAGGAGGCTTTTTGCGGGAAGTCCGGCTTCGCACAAACGGAAGGCAGCTACGATTACATTGACAGCATCAACCGTTTGAGAATGGTAGTGGATGCCTTTCAGGGTACAGGTCTGGAGGATATGATCAACATAGACTTCTCTGTAGTCAATGACTTGAAATACTACAATGGGATCGTCTTCAAGGGATTTATTCAGGGAGTGCCTGATAGAGTTCTATCCGGAGGACAGTATGACAAGCTCATGGATAATATAAACAGAAAATCCAGAGCAATCGGCTTCGATGTTTACATGGATGACCTGGGCAAGCTTGCTGAATTTGAGGGAGAGGAAGTGATCATTCGTGGATGAAATGTTGAATATCGCACTGCCAAAGGGCAGATTGGGGGATCAGGTATACCACATGTTCGAGGCGGCAGGATTCGAATGTCCATCAATAAAAGAGAAGAACAGGAAACTGTTTTTTGAAAATCCGGCGAAGGGTCTCAGATATTTCTGGGTGAAGCCATCGGATGTTGCAATTTACGTTGAACGGGGTGCAGCGGATATCGGCGTTGTGGGGAAGGATGTTCTCATGGAGGCCGGATCAAATGTATATGAGCTGCTGGATCTTAAAACGGGCCGCTGCAGAATGGCTGTTGCGGCTCCGAAGGGATATATTGATGATCCCTCCAGCACTCTCAGAGTCGCAACCAAGTTTACCAAGGTTGCCAGAGGCTTCT
>JAQVOT010000109.1 GCA_028702415.1 Eubacteriales bacterium | reverse complement strand
GAAAGCTGGAATTGCTTTGGTCGAAGCAGATATTGAAACATGCTATACGATTCTGGCAAACTTATCAGCTGATAAAAAAACATCCATGCTGCAGGATGTGGAGGCCTGCCGCAAAACTGAAGTGGAGGCGTTTTCCGGAACCATCATACGGCTTGGGCAGGAGTATGGCGTTCAAACCCCGGTGAATCAGGTGCTGAACCAAATGATCAGGGTTATCGAAGAAAATTATTAAATACTCCTTCTCCTTCATTCTTTGCCTTAGAGCGCGTTTTTTATCCAGCTGAAATAAAGATTCTTCACCGCATTCGCGATAAAACCGTTACATTGCTCTGATCCGTTACATCCAATGGAGTTTGCCACGGAATTAATAGACTCGCGACGTGACAGATTAATTTGAAAAAATAGTTGACTCAGCGCTTTTCCCTTGCTATAATAATCAATGTCGCCTGAGAGTCATCCATTGTTTCAGCAAACACAGACGGGGGATTTTTCAGGGGATAAGCAGTTTTTAACAGTTTCATATGCACCATTAGCTCAGTTGGTAGAGCACCTGACTCTTAATCAGGGTGTCCAGGGTTCGAGCCCCTGATGGTGTACCACAGGAATACCAAGGGTTTCAAGGATTTTACCCTTGGTATTTTTTTATGCCATACAACCATTTTGGGGACTATTTGGGGACTACAAGAAAAAATAATATACTAAATGATAGAATAAAAAGAAGTAGGAATAAAGGAATAGAAAACTTTGCGCCTACCTCTGCCATTATTATATAGTCCCCAAAATTATTCACTTCCTGAAGTAATGTTCTACCACAACACTCAGTCTGTTATGGCCCAGGTCCTTACTGACCTTTTGGACGCATTCTCTATCATAACCCCTATAATCTTTATCATCGTATCTCTTTTCATCGACCAGCTCCCTATACCTTGCCATGGCATACTCGGATCTGAATGAGTGATTATCTATCATTGTGGTATACCTTTCAAAGAGAGGCTTATCCACAGTTTTTTTGTTTAACATTTCTGTAATAGCAGCTCTGTACGCCTTTAATATTGTTGTTACCCTTGACCTCCCTCCCTTGTCTCGGTTGAAATTAACGGCAATGGCTTGGTTGTTATCATCATAGATAAAGTCTATTGGCCTGACCCATAATATCTTCTGTCGTCGGCATCCTGTAGCCTTGGCAAAAAGGATTTGTTCACTGTAATTCTCCGGATTATATTTTTGGTCATGATTCTTAATTGTCCTGGAGCGCGTTATATTTTTATACGAACGAGTCTTAAAACCCGCTTCGTCCTTGCTGAGCCGAAAGTTAAAGAGCTTATTTAAAGCAGACATGTCTTTGCTGATTGTAAAAGCTGAATTTTCCTCATGTTCTCTATCTTGAAGGTATTGCCTTACATGACCTGGCTCTATCGAATTGATATCCTTTATTTTTGGGTATCGTGCCCTTAACCTGTGTATAAATTCTTTGCTGGTCTGTTTATATGCCTGGTATGTTTTATAACTATGTATACCTACAGTCCTCGCAGCGTTCCACTTTATTTCGTTAGCCTGGGAGTATATTTTTTGCTCTTCCTTTGCTATAACTCTACTTTCCCCTAAGCATTTAAGCTTTTCCATTCTTTCGTGCATTTGATAATTAAGGCTTGGTAACCTTGGCATTTATATCAGCTCCTCTCTTACTATAAAAGGGCATAACTATACCCCGGTTTTGTTCAGTAGTTTTTGCTTTTTTTAGTGACGAAGCTTAACGTCAATTCCTTGAATAATCAGTGTTAGCGGTATTTGAAGTTCTGTTTAGCCGGTGCCTCTGTTTATATTAGCTTTCGGAAGGCTGGTACCGAATAGTTCGGTAAGTAAGGACAATGGGAATGGTTAATTTAATCAACTCCTTTCTGTTTTTGGCAATAAAAAAACACCAGTTAAATAACTGATGTTCATACTGCTGCCAAATCTTCATCTAGCCTTATTTATAACTTTTGCTGCCACCGGTCATATGCCTTAACAGCCTGAAATAATACTTTTTTACCATCATTGGTACTCGAAAGTCCGTAATGGCCTGAGATACATTACATAGATATTATACAGTTTTATATATGCTACCGTCAATAGGTTAAAGGCAGGGCGGTTTCCCGCCCGCCTGTCACCTTTTCAAATACTTTGCAGCAGTAACCCCGATTTCGTTTAACGTCAATGCCGCCATAACGTCAACCATCCCGGCCTTGTAACCCGCAGCGAAAGCATTGCTCCACAGTGAAAGGATCTGTTCATTCAGATTATCAACCGTTTCCTTGCCGTCTACAACGGCCTGGATTGCATTGTCAACAGCCGTATCGTGTTCTATGTAGCCACTTGTCTCCACGTACTCGATGGAGCGGCGTTCGATAAGCTCATCCAGCTCCGCAGACTCGTTCGGAAGCAATGGACTATACGGCTTTTCAGTCCACGTTCTTTTTTCAATCACTATATTTGTGTTTTTCATAAGCTTTCCTCCATTCACCACACGCCATTATTAACGATATCCCGGACAGACAGCCTGTCCCATCCCAGGTATTTCCGGATAATGTTGGCCGCCCGGATGATCGTCCGGAGTGGTTCATAACTCGGGCAGTCTGACCATTTCTTATACTCTCCTGATTTCCATTCCTTCAGGAACCACTCAGCTTCTACCTGATAGAATGGCTGTAATGAGTTCCAAACATGATCCATGCCTACACCCCTTCCGAGAGAGCGGAGGCCTTCACTCCTTTGGTGAGCTGCCGGCGATTTTTCTTCAGCAATCCTCTGGCGAACCACAGGAGACGCTGCAGGTTCTTCTCTGACAGCTCGGCCATGATGTCGGATAATTCGTCTTTCATCTCCAATTTCTTCAGTTCTGAGTTTTTCATCCTAACTACCTCCTTGATATTTCCCGCTCCGGAGGTTATAATAAGCGTATAACCGCCTGATAACGGGTTGGTTGTGCGGGGAATCCGGTACGTCCGCCAAGATGAAACCGGGTTCCCTTTACTTTTGTTCTTCGATATACTTTGTTATTATTTCCTCCAGTATATCGTTTACGTTTCTCCCCTGCTCTGCTGCCATCACTTTCAGCTGCCTTATCAGCTGCGGGTTCAATGTTGTCTGAAATGGCACCCTGTCGCCCAATGTGTATCACCTCCATATAATGTTTTTACCACTATATACATGATATCACTATACCATTGTATAGTCAACATAGTTTTGCAAATTTTGCAAAAGTCTTAAAATATATTGTTGAACGGTTCGGCAATATATGGCCGAAAATCTCGGCTATATAAATCTTTCCGAACAGTTCGGAAAGATCATTCCAAACAGTTTGGAAACATACGTTGTCCGAATTTCGGACAACCCTCACCGGAAAGTATATTGTCAAAAATTTTGACAATATGGGTTTTCGCAAATTGCGAAAACCCCAGGTATAATCATTCCAATTGATTGGAGTGATCCGGAGCAGGCCTACAGCATATTAGTCGTTATCCTTATTTAATCGAAGGTCCGCTCCCTCCATATACAGCACAAAGCGGAATGTGTTGATGTAGAATTCATTCTGAACCATCTTTACACCGACGCCAAACGGAAACTTATCCTGCAGTAACGCTGCTCTCAACAATTGCGGAGTCACACCCATAATCTCAGCTGCTTCAGGAACGGATACTGTTAATGAATTGTTATTTTTAATCCTCTGAAGATTTTCTTTGAGTGTCATAATCAATCATCTCCCTTCATGAGAAAATTCTACCCGGGTAGAAAAGGAAAAGTCAACATAGTTTATCGCAGTATACAATAAAAAAGAGCCCGAAGGCTCTGCAACAATGCTGATCATTATCATTTATAACCAAAGTTAATCCTTTTCTTTTTATTTTCCTCTTCTTCGTCTTCTTCCTCTTCTTTGTACCGCAGTAAAGACACGTGTTTGGGATTAATGTAATCAACTCCATACTCAATGAACTCATCACGTATCTTTCCTTCTTTGTCGGTAAATTTTCGAATTACTTCTACAGGATCACATTCAACCCGGATAACCTCACCGCTATCCATAATAATTTCTGTAACAACCATCATTGCCATAATTTCAACCCCTTCCTATCACCTGAATTCAGAAGCATAAACTCGCTACAGCGATCATTACGTTTATAACCGACGCAATTCCAGCTATCCAAGTCCAAGTTTTTATTAACTTACCCGATTCATTATCAGATACTATTTTATAAATATCCATGAATGAATCATCATGAAGCAGCTCGTAATTTTTTTAATAATTAAATTTAGGTCCTTCTTACGAAGTTTTCCAATCCCACCACAACTATCTACATAACTGTCGAAGTCACAATAAGCCCATGCTTCAATGTTTAAAAGTTCGTTAAGAGTCATAATCGCATTCACTCCTTCCTACTTCCATAATTCGCTACAAATACAAAAATTCCTTCTTTTTCAACTATTTCTTGTCGATTAATTTTTATTATTGTAAAATATGTTTGCCGCACGATTCATAGGAGGTGATACATTGGATAATTTTCAGTCTATAAACTCAGCCATTGCTGCCACAACTAGGAGAATGAATGAAATGGTTTTAGACGTCCGAAAACAAAAGGAGTTCGATAGTGGTTTTGCATCTGTTCTTTGTCAACAAATTGTTACTGAAGTTAAATCATTCAACAATTCCCTTGATTCTGAGAATGAAGTCGGTATACAATTAGTTTCTTATGGTGAACGGATTCAATTTTACTTAACGGCCATTGGCTGTAAAGATCCATACCTTATTTATTTCTATGGGGTTATGGAAGATGAAACACCCGTGCAATTGATTCAACATGTTTCCCAATTGAGTTTCGTCATGATAAAATTGAAGAAGTTAG
>JAQVOT010000108.1 GCA_028702415.1 Eubacteriales bacterium | reverse complement strand
TATATTTGTTAAGGGAGATTCTGCAGAAAAGCAGACATTTGAATATGTTCGTAGGCAAATATCAGAACTCAATCGACAGCAAGTCAAGGCTCATAATCCCATCCAAATTCAGGGATGAATTAGGGCCTCGTTGTGTTGTAGCTCAGTCTCTGGACAAATGCCTTACCATAAGCACCATGGAGGAATGGGAAAAATTCCTGACTGAACTCAATCAGCTCCCAATGAGCAATCCAGAAGCGAGAATGATAAGAAGATACTTCAACCAATCTGCAGCGGTCTGTGATGTGGACAAACAGGGCAGGTTGACCATTCCCCTTGAATTGAGAGAATACGCGGGAATAACCAAAGAGCTTGTCACTATTGGAAATATCAACAATATCGAAGTATGGAGCAAGGAGTACTGGGATAGGGATGCTTTCGCACAGGCAGGTGAAAATTTTAAGGCCGGGGATATTAATGCAAGCGAAATTGCAGAAAAACTTGAGAAGTTCAACTTCTAAACGTATATGAGTATTGAATTCAGTCATGTGCCTGTTCTCTATGAAGAATGCATAAAAAACCTGAATATTAAACCCGATGGCATTTACGTGGATGGAACCCTGGGCGGCGCAGGCCATGCTTTCGGTATAGGGAGCCGGCTCAGCGAAAAAGGCCTGTTAATCGGAATAGACCGAGATCCAGATGCCCTTGAGGCTGCAGAGGAGAATCTTAAGTCTCTGAAGTGCAGAAAAAAGCTTATCCAAAGCACCTATAGCGATATCAATAGAATTCTCGAGGATATGGGAATCACGGGAATTGATGGAGCACTTCTTGACATCGGAGTATCATCCTTCCAGTTGGACAATCCTGAGAGGGGCTTCTCCTATATGCATGATGCACCTTTAGACATGAGAATGAACAGAGATGATTCGTTTTCGGCCCAGGATGTTGTCAATGAATACAGCCAGAAGGAACTGGCAAGAATTATAAAGGAATATGGGGAGGAACGATGGGCCAGCCGTATAGCCGAATTCATTGTGAAGAGGAGAAAAGAGGAAGGCAGCATAACCACCACATCACAGCTGGTGGATGTGATAAAAGCAGCCATACCCGCATCAGCAAGAAGAGAGGGACCTCATCCTGCCAAGAGAACCTTCCAGGCGATCAGGATTGAAGTAAACGGAGAGCTCGAGGAGATAAGTAATGCAGTTGACAGCTTTTGCGATGTATTGAACCCGGGTGGCAGGCTTTGCATAATAACCTTCCATTCACTGGAAGACCGCATCGTTAAGGAAGCCTTCACCAGAAGGCTGAATCCGTGTACATGCCCACCGGAATTCCCTGTATGCGTATGCGGCAAAGTATCGGATGCAAAAAAAGTTACAGGAAAACCTATAATCCCATCGGAAGATGAACTGGATAAAAATCCCAGGTCAAGAAGTGCCAAGCTCCGTGTTATTGAAAAGAAGTAAACAAATAGAGGGGAAAAAGCATGATAGCAGCACAGGAATGGTATGAATACCAGAAACAGTATCAGAAATACGGCATAGATATGAGACCGAAGCCTGAACGGGTTTCTGTACCTCAACGGAGGAAACAGCAGAGAAAGAATCCACTGGCAAAAGGTATGGTGCTTAGCATCGGGGGTGACCATGGCGTGATGCTGTCCCTTGTTCTAATTGGAGTTCTTGTACTCATGATGGTGGTGGTTATAGCATCATATTCGGCGAAACTAACATACGATATCAACAAGACAAAGGCAGAGAATGATGTTATAAGCGGAGAAATAGAGGATCTGGATGTAAAAATGCTCAGTTCAAGCACCATCACATATATAGAAGGACAGGCAAAAGGCAAACTGGGGATGAATACTCCCGATTCCCGTCATTGCGTATATATTACAGCAGAGGAAGCACCGGAAAAGGGTTTCGCAGACATTCTTAAGGAAAAGGCTTACGAATAATAATATTATTGAAAAAAACACGGGCGCATGATATAAATCAGGGTCAGGGATAATTTTTTAACTGGAGAAAGTGGAGATCAGATGCCGGCGGCAAACAGAAGCAGGAAAAACTTAATACTGGTGCTAATAATCATCTTCACACTGATGTTTGTTGTGGCTCTTAGGGTTGGATACATTCAGATCATCAAGGGAGAAGAATACAGCGAACGTGCGCTTGCCCAGCAGACAAAGGACATTCCAATTGAGGCGGATAGAGGAACCATCTATGACATCAATGGAGAAAAGCTGGCTCAGAGCGTGAAGTGTTATTCTGTTTTTGTTTCCCCATATGAAATCGGCAAGTACGACAGCAAAAAAGAAAAGCAGAAACTCAAGCATGAGACAGCAGAAGCTCTTGCTGAGATTCTCGATCTTAACAGCAGTGAAATCTACAACGAAATCAAGGGCGACTCAGGGCAGATTACGATTGCCAAGGGACTTGATAGAGAAACAGCCGATAAGATAAGAAACTGTGATGTTCAGGGTTTGACTATCAGTTCAGATACCAAGAGAGAGTACCCTAACGGAACCCTTGCCGCAAATGTCATGGGCATGGTTAATGATGAAAATACGGGTCAGTCAGGACTGGAACTGGAGTACAACAATTACCTTGCAGGAATTGCTGGGAGAATTGTAAATTATACCGATACAAACGGAAAACAGCTTTCGTATTCTCCTGAAAACGAGAAATATTACGAGGCGGAGGATGGTTGTGATATCATTACAACAATAGATCTGGTAATCCAGAGCTATACAGAGGATGCCATAGAGAAAGTAAGGGAAGAGACAGGCTCTGACAGGGTTTTTGCAATTGTAATGAATCCTGAGAATGGAGACGTTCTGGCAATGGCCCAGAATCCAAGCTTTAACCCAAACAACCCTTATGAGCCTGCAGATAACGCAGATAAAGATAAATTCAAGGATATGTCCCAGAAGGAACAGACAGAATATCTGAGCAAAATGTGGAGAAATCCTCTTATCTGTGACGTTTATGAACCAGGATCGGTATTCAAGCTACTGACCACTTCCATCGCACTTGAAGAAGGGGCAACGTCACTAAACAGCACATTCAACTGTACCGGCGCTCTGACGGTAGCCGGGGAAACTATTCATTGCTGGAACAGGGGAGGTCACGGCACGCAGTCACTGAAGCAGGCAGTGGGGAACTCCTGCAATCCGGTATTCATGGCACTCGCCACAGAGGTGGGAATATCAAAATACTACGACTATCTTGATACTTTCGGGATTACAGGAACAACAGGGATCGATTTTCCTGCAGAGGGCAGCGCACTTCTCCAGGATGAGGAATCAGCCGGTCCTGTTGGTGTCGCCACCATCGGATTCGGACAGGGCGTAGCCGTAACACCAATACAGCTTATTACAGGAATATGCTCACTGGGAAATGACGGTAAACTCATGAAACCACAGCTCGTCAAAGAAATAAAGAGCAGGGACGATAAAACCGTAGAAAAAATTAAACCTGAGGTTGTAAGAAGAACAGTATCCAAGGAAACCGCAGATGAAATGTGTGAAATAATGGAATACGTTGTTGCTGAAGGTGGCGGTGGAACTGCAGCCGTTAAGGGATATAGAGTAGGGGGCAAGACAGGCACGGCAAATAAGGTGATAAACGGAGTATACAGTGATTTTACAGATTCATCCTGTCTGGGCATGGCACCAATGTCTGATCCAAAGCTTACAGTGCTGGTTATCGCCGACAGTCCTAAGGGGGTCAAATACGGAAGTGTTACCGCGGGTCCTGCTGTCAGCGAGATCCTCGGTAAATCTCTTAAATATCTTAACATACAGCCTGATACAGAGGATACTACAGGTACCAGTGAGAAGGTTGAAGTTCCTGATGTTGTAGGACATCTGGCAGAGGAAGGAATAGGAATTCTGGCAGGAAAGGAACTGAAATATGATATGAGCAAAGATGCCGAAGGCACCGAGTTTGTTATAGTTAAACAGTACCCGGCTGCGGGTACTAAGGTGAAGAAGGGAAGCAGAATTTACCTGTATAATTGATGAGAAAAACAAGCATTAAGGACATTATTGCCGCAACAGGGGGAAGCCTTGTTTTCGGAAAAGATGACAATTTCATAAGTGGAATAAAACACGATTCCAGAGAGGTACAGCCGGGAGATATGTTTGTAGCCATTAAAGGCGAGAATCAGGATGGCCACAAATACATTCCGCAGGTTGCCGCTGCAGGAGCTTCTGCAGTGCTTGTATCCCATACGGATGGTTGGCTGCAGGGGATTCCGAAGGCTATGAACCTCAGTGTTATTATTGTGGAAGATACCATAGAGGCCATTGGAGAGCTTGCCAGATGGTACATAAAAGATCTGGGACTAAGGAGAGTTGCAGTTACCGGCAGCGTTGGCAAGACCTCCACAAGAGATATGATTTATTATGTGCTCAGTAAGAAGTATAACTGTGGCAGAAATCTCAAAAACTACAACAATAATATAGGTCTGCCCATATCAGTATTTCAGTTTGATGAAAACACCCAGGCGGCAGTTCTTGAAATGGGTATGGATGACTTCGGGGAGATAGATTATCTCAGCAGCATTGTCAGGCCCGAAATAGGAGTAATTACAAATATCGGTATTTCCCATATGGAAAAACTGGGGAACAGACAGGGAATATTCAGAGCCAAAATGGAGATCACCGGAAATATAGCAAAAAAAGAAGCCGGTGGAAATCTTGTTTTTGCACAGGATGATGTATTTCTTACTAAAGAGAATACTGCAGGAGATTATGGACAGGTGTCTGTTGGCTATCAGAATGATGCCGATTACAGGATATCTGATGTTGACGATTATGGAGTGGAAGGTATAGAATTCAATTCAATGCATAATGACGAAAAAGTCAGAGTCAGGCTGCCGCTTCCGGGAGTA
>JAQVOT010000003.1 GCA_028702415.1 Eubacteriales bacterium | reverse complement strand
CTCGATTATTCTTTCTTCAACTATTTCGTCGGCTATGGAATATTTCTCCTCAAGCATCTGCTGCTTGGTGATTCTGATTGAAGTTTCAGCCAGATCTCTGACCATAGAATCAACATCTCTTCCAACATAACCCACCTCTGTGAATTTGGTTGCTTCCACCTTAACAAAAGGTGCGTCCATAAGCTTGGCAAGACGGCGCGCGATTTCTGTTTTTCCACAACCTGTTGGACCCATCATCAATATGTTTTTAGGTGTAATTTCTTCTCTCATCTCGTCGGTGAGAAGGCTTCTTCTGTATCTGTTTCTAAGGGCAATCGCTACTGATTTCTTGGCCTCATCCTGCCCGATAATATACTTGTCGAGCTCGCCTACGATTTCCTTAGGTGTCATCTGATAAAGTTTATTTGCCATGGCGCTCCCTTCCCTTATAATTTTTCCAATGAAATATGGTCGTTTGTATATACACAAATAGCCGCTGCAATTTCCAGTGATTTTCTCACTATTTCCTCTGCACTCATATCCGTGTTGTTGTAAAGTGCGTTAGCTGCCGCATATGCAAAGTTTCCACCGGAACCTATGGCAACGAATGGCTGATCCGGAACGATAACTTCGCCTGTTCCTGAAACAACCAGAAGGTCTTCTCTATCTGCCACAATCATGAGAGCCTCCAGATTTCTTGTTGCCTTGTCGGATCTCCATAGATTTGCCAGAGCAACGGCCGCTTTCTTCAGGTTCCCGCCATGTTCATCCAGCTTGCTTTCGAATTTTTCTGTCAGTGAAAATGCATCTGCAACACTTCCTGCAAAACCGGACAGCACTGTGTTTTTATAAATTTTCTTGACTTTCTTGGCGCCGTTCTTCATGATGGCCGTTTCGCCCATTGTTACCTGACCGTCACCACCTATGCAGACATCATCGCCTTTTTTTACTGCGCAAATCGTAGTTGCGTGAAACTGTCCCATTAAAATCCCTCCTTGGACCAATTATCCCTATATTTTAAGTTTACAGTATTTATTATATACTCTATTCCTTGTAATTGCATTCTTTATTTGAGCATGCTAAATCTCCGTCCTTGGATTTCTTTTCCACCAGCATACCTCCGCATTTTGGGCACATTCTGCCCGCCGGCTTATCCCAGTACGCCTGATTGCACTTCGGATAATTGGAACAGCCATAGAATATCTTGCCTTTGCTACCACGCTTTACAACAATGTCACCGTCACAATTAGGACATTTAACATCAATTGTCTGAACAATTGGTTTGGTGTATTTACATTCTGGGTATCCGGTACAGGCAATGAATGTTCCAAACCTACCGTGCTTGATTGCCAGATCCTTGCCGCATTCAGGACACTCCTCTCCTGTCAGTTCAACAGTTGGCTCCGAAACCGGCATCTCCCTGTAAGCCCTTTCCAATTCGGCCTTCAATGTTCCATAGTAATCTTCAATAATATTTTTCCAGCGAACACCCTTTGTTTCTATGTCATCGAGGCCTTCTTCCATTCTGGCTGTGAAACCCACATCAACGATTTCCTTGAAGTACTCTGTCATCATGTCTATTACTGTGAATCCAAGCTTTGTTGGAAGGAGAGTCTTCTTTTCCTTCTTTATGTACTTTCTGTCCATAAGCGTCGCTACGATCGGGGCATAAGTACTCGGACGACCAATTTCCTTTTCTTCCAGATCCTTAACTAGGCTGGCTTCTGTAAATCTGGCCGGTGGCTGAGTGAAATTCTGATTTCCATTAATATCTGAAGGTACAAGTTCTTCACCCTCCTTAAGTTCAGGCAACCACTTATCATCGTCCCCGCTCTTGGCAGGCAGAATAACCTTAAGGAAACCATCGAAGAGAACCTTGGATCCGGTTGCCTTGAATCCATAATCTCCGTTAAGTATTTCTGCGCTTAACCCCATCAGTCTGGCAGGTGCCATCTGGCTTGCAACAAATCTCTGCCAGATAAGGTTATACAGATTGTATTGGTCTTTGCTGACCAGATCTTTTATCTGATCAGGTGTAATTTCCACATTTGATGGCCGGATTGCTTCGTGGGCATCCTGTACATCTTTCTTCTTGTTTGAATATACTGTGCCACCGTAATACTCTTCACCAATCTCTCTGCCGATGTATTCTCTGGCAGCTTCCCTGGCTTCTTCGGATATTCTTACGGAGTCTGTTCTAATATATGAAACCAGACCTACTGTTCCCATTCCCCTGATTTCAATACCTTCGTAAAGCTGTTGAGCGATCATCATGGTTTTTCTGGTAGAGAAATTCAGTTTATTGGCCGCATCCTGCTGCATGCTGGAAGTTGTAAGAGGTGGCGCCGGTTTCCTGAGTCTTTCCTTTTCCTCCAGAGATGAAACAACATACTTTCCCTTTTCCAGACAGGCTAGAATCGCATCAGCATCATTTTTTGTTTTTATCTCACACTTTTCCCCTTTGAAGTTTGTTAGTCTGGCCGTAAACTTCTTTACTTTCACGAAACTGGCTTCAATTGTCCAGAATTCTTCAGGAACAAATGCTTCGATTTCTTTCTCCCTGTCACAGATAATCTTCAGCGCTGCTGACTGTACACGACCTGCAGAAAGACCCCTTGAGATCTTTCTCCAAAGCAGAGGGCTGATCTGATAACCAACCAGTCTGTCAAGAACCCTTCTTGCCTGTTGAGCATCAACCAGACTTAAATCTATAGGCCTCGGATTTTTTACTGCTTCCTTAACTGTCTTTGCTGTTATTTCATTAAAAACGATCCTGCATGGTGTATCCTCGGGAATACCAAGCAAAAATGCCAGATGCCAGGATATCGCCTCTCCCTCGCGGTCCGGGTCGGTTGCGAGATAGACTTTTGATGCATTCCTGGCTTCTTTTTTCAACTCTTTTATTAAATCGCCCTTACCTCTTATATTTATATATTGAGGGTCAAAGGCTTCCTGCTCGATTTTTAATTCTTCAGGCAATACTATTCCAAGCTTGCTCTTCGGAAGATCGCGAACATGACCAACCGAAGCAACTACTCTGTAGCGGCTTCCTAAGAATTTTCCTATGGTTTTAGCTTTGGATGGTGACTCAACAATCACCAGTATTTTTTTTGCTGCTGCCATTAAACGCCCTTTCCGTGCCAAAAAACCTTCGGCGACCAGTAACTCCTTTTTTCATTTCACGATTATATGGGCATATTTACATATTTGCAAGAAAAATTTTCCCAAGGGCTGAACAGGTAAATCCTTTCATCTCCATTACAGACAGTATAGGATTCACATATGAGGGATCTCTTCCCATGTTCATGCATATCTCATCTATACTCATTTCCCCTTTCTGACGAATCATGTTATAAATTTCAAATTCTGTATTGCTCAATCTTGCTTTTGCCCGTTCAGGGTCCACGCCATTCAATCCCAGAGGCTCCAGAATGTCGTCTATACAGATAAGCGGCATGGCCCCTTCTTTTATCAGTTTGTTATTACCCAGATTGTACTGGCTGTCAATGTTTCCCGGCACCGCCATTATCTCCCGGCCCTGATCTGCCGCCTGTTCCGCAGTTATAAGTGCACCGCTTCTGTTTCTGGCCTGAACCACTACGGTCATCTGGCAGAGCCCGCTGATAATTCTGTTTCTTTCGGGAAAGTTGTATCTTTCAGGTGCTGTGCCCGGTGGATACTCCGACAACACCAGCCCTTTTCTTTCCAGTTCTGCCTTCAACTCAAAGTTTTCGGGAGGATAACATCTATCCACTCCACAGCCAAGCACAGCCGCGGTAAAGCCTGCCGCTTCCAGAGCCCCTATGTGGGCGCAGGAATCAATTCCCAATGCCATGCCGCTTATAACTGTAACTCCCTTTTCTGCAAGCCTACGCCCAATCTGTTTTGCTACATTGCGCCCGTACAATGTGCTTGTACGTGAACCAACCACTGCGACACAGATTTCGTTGAGCATTCCAATGTTTCCGATATAGAATAACTGCTTCGGTGGCTTTCTGATTTCCTTTAGAATTCCGGGATATTTAGGGTCTCCTGAGGTTAAAACCTGCACCCTTTCACTGAAATTGTACTCTTTCATTCTGTCAATACCCCAGATCAATCCGATACATCAGCGCCTCCGCTACATGTTCGGCACCAATATTATCACAACTAGCAAGGTCTGCTATTGTTCGCGCAAGCTTCAAAATCTTGTTGTACCCTCTCATACTGAGTCCCATCCTTTCATAGGCCGCCAACATCATTGCCTGTGCCTCATCTCCCAGTTGGCAGTGCTGTTTTATTCTCTTCTCATCCAGTTCGCTGTTACATCTCATCCCGGATCCCATATATCTTTTCTCCTGCAGAATCCTGGCGGCCTGAACTTTCGCGGACATGGAGCAGCTGTCCTCCCATTTCTGACTGTCTCGTATTTCCGTAAGTTTTTCTTTTGATACGGGATTCACTTTAATATGCATGTCAATTCTATCCGCAAAGGGACCCATCAGCTTTCTCATGTGACTTTCAATCTGCTTTCTGGAACAGGTGCATATTTTCTTTTCATCCCAGAGATTTCCGCATTTGCATGGGTTGGCAGCAATAACGACCATAACCTTGGAGGGAAAAACAAGCTCTTCAAGATTTCTGTTTATTCGAACGAAGCCATCTTCAATTGGCTGACGCATGGCATCTATCACCCTGGAATCAAATTCTCCAAGCTCGTCAAGAAACAACACGCCCCGATGGGCAAGAGAAATTTCTCCCGGCCGCGGTCTTGTTCCTCCTCCGATGAGCCCTGTTTGCGTTATGGTATGATGGGGGTTTCTGAATGGTCTCTCCATAATTACCGGATTTTCCCGGGACAACAGTCCCGCAACGCTGTACACTCCGGTTATCTCCACTTTTTCTTCGTATGAAAGTTCCGGAAGTATCCCCGGGATTCGCCTGGCCATCATGGTCTTGCCACAACCTGGACTCCCCATCATAAGCATGCCGTGGTTTCCTGCCGCTCCGATTACTATGGCTCGCTTCACGCTTTCCTGTCCGACTACCTGTGCAAAATCAGGTATGGCTTTTCTGCTCATTTTTTTTATTTCTTTCCTTTTATATATGTCTGGCCTCCATTTTCCCAGAACATGATCCGCGGCCTCCTTCAGATGGCTGACCGGAATAATATTTATGTCCTCAAGGATTGACACCTCCTGGGCATTACCTACCGGCAGCACTATGTTTCTGATCCCGGATTTTCTTAGAGCTATGGCAAGGGGCAATGCTCCTCTTATTTCATTTATCCTGCCATCCAGTGAAACTTCACCCAGAAACCCTGTGTTTTCCATCTCAATAACATATTCTCCCAGCATCATTATTCCTATAGCTATGGGTAAATCGAAATGGCTGCCTTCCTTTGGCTTGAAGGCCGGCACCAGGTTAACGGTCACTTTCTCGCTGGGGAAAATATACCCGCAGTTCATTATGGCGGGTTTGATTCTCTGACTGGCTTCCTTGATGGTTGTATCAGCTAGGCCAACGATATGAAATCCGGGCATTCCCCTGTGAAGGTCCGTTTCCACAGTAACCGGATATCCTGCAACCCCGGACAGCATTGCCGTTTTAACTTTTGTTAACATCTGTTCTTCCCTTTTTTATTTTCCCCTATTATTTAATTTCTAGAAGGCATGTTCTATTTGTTGAATAACAACCTCCATAACCTGAAAATCATAACTTCTGGGTATGTATCCTTTTTCCTTCATTTCCTTCAGATAGCATCCGGCTACTCTTCTGATGTGTTTTTTCTTTTCTTCCGAAACCGCTTCACAGGGCCGCCCAAATCGAAAGTTCTGTCTGGTCTTAACCTCTACAAAACTCATATCCCCGGACTTTTCTGCTATGATGTCAATTTCCCCATAGTTACATCTGTAATTCTGCCTTAGAATCTTATACCCTTTTGCCCTCAATACATCTGCAGCCGTATTTTCTCCAATCTGTCCCAATACCCGTTTGTCCATATCATTGCTCCTTTTTTATTGAATTATATTATCAGTATTTGGCAATGTCAACCATTCTTTCCATTATTTAACATTTTGCTCTTATTTAAAAACCTGTGACTTTATTACATCACAGGTTCTTTATGTGTTTTTATCGATCTTTTCCCATCCCCGTATATCTGTAAATCGCATCTGCTACTCCGTCCTGATCGTGATCGGGTGCGATATAGTCAGCCATGGCCTTTATCTCTGGTTTGGCATTCGCAACGGCAACTGCAATTCCGGCTTCTTCCAGCATAGAAATGTCATTTGGGCTGTCTCCTACTGCCATTACTTCTGATAGCTTAACATCGAGAAGTTTACACATCTGCCTTAAAGCCTCTGCCTTTGATGTTGTTTTGCCTCCAATCTCCAGGTTGTGATCAAAGGAGCTGGTAATGGTCACATCAGGCAAAGCCTCCAGTTTAAGCTTCATTTCGGGTTTCTCGCTTGTATCTTCGAAATTCACATTTATGTTCTCAATTCTGCTGCTGTTATCCAGCATGAACTGGTAAAAATCATCCTGGGGACATCGGGTGTTCAGAATGTAATCCACATTTTTAAAACTTACACGGGTCTGCTGCACCTGTCTGTAATACCAGCCTTCAATGTAGGCCACGCCATCAACGAAGGTTTCCAGCACGTGCTTGGTGTTTTCCAGAAGCTTCACAGCCGCTTCAACAGAATGGGGTTGCAAACAGTTCTCGTAAACTGATTTGCCCTCCTGCAGATCGAAAATACGTGCTCCGTTGGATGTTAGCACATATCTCACAAGTTCAAAATCGATAATATCCTGAGGCAAGGCAACGAAAGGTCTTCCCGTGGCAATTACTATTGCAACACCCTTATCAGCTGCCTCCTGCAAAGCCCTGCGATTTCCTTGGCTGAGCTTTCCTTTTTTATTCAATGTTGTCCCATCAAGGTCAAGTGCAATAAGCTTAATCATTTTTATTCCCTGCTAATTCTATAAATTCCGTATTGTATTTGCGTACATACTTCATGGTTGCCGGATCCCCATGTCCGGGATAAATGGTGACCTGGTTTCCCCACTTGTTCACAACCTCTCTTATGCTTGACTTCATCTCTTCCTCACTGCCGTCCTCCAGATCTGTCCGCCCCAGATCCACATTGAATACGGTGTCTCCCGTGAAACAGACGCTGCTCCTTTTTGAATACAGACATATGCTTCCACGGGTGTGCCCCGGTGTGTGACATATTACTAATTTGTCCTTACCAAGCTCTAATACATCTCCATCCGAAAGGAGTCTGCCCGGGGATTCGAAGCTATCCGCGTCATCTGTGTGAATCATTATTTCAAGCTCCAGCTCCTTTGCCAGTTTTTCGGCCGCTCCACTATGGTCGTGATGATGATGTGTGAGGACTATTCCCAAGGGGTTCAGGTTTTCATCCCTCATATATTTCATGATTTTTTTCGCTTCATAACCCGGATCAATTATTAAACAATCCCGGTCTGCCTTCGTATCACGAATTACAAAACAATTTGCCTCTAACAGGCCTCCGATAAAACGCTTGATTTCCACTATCTTGCTCTCCATTAATTTGCTTTCATTTAGTAACTATGCTATTGTAACATGTGAAATTATACTCAATCAACTTGAATTCCATATTAATGGGAGTATAATAACCTTTGATTTAATAAAAGGAGCAAAAAAATGAAAGTTGCAATAGTGGGCGCAGGCAAACTTGGAATGAAGGTTGCAAACGCACTTCTTGGCGGTGATCACGCCGTTACAATTATAGACACAGATGAGAACCTGCTGCAGAGAGTAAGTTCCCATATTGACGTTCTCACGGTTACCGCCAACGCCAAGGAAATCAAAGCTCTGAAAAGTATAAACATCTCTTCATATGACTTCCTTATCACCGCAACAGGAAATGACGAAACCAATCTGGTTATTGCCGCCTTTGCCAAGAAACTGGGCTGTGGCAGGGTTATCGTCAGAGTCAGAGATCCTGAACACATGCAACAGATCCAGTTTATCAAGGATCTGATGGATATTGATTATATCATCAATCCTGACCTGGAAATAACGAATGAGATTTACAAATATCTTGTTGAGAAATACACTCTGAGTAACGGAATTTATTCCACCGGCAAGATTGCGCTGCTGGAATTTCATGCATATAAAATGAGCAAGCTTGTTGACCTGCCTATTACTAAATTCAGCACTGTTCTTCCGAAAATGCTGGTGGTTGCCATTTCCAGAAACGGTAAGGTTATCATTCCCCATGGAGGTGATGTGATTGAAAATGACGACTCCCTTTATGTTGTGGGTGAGAAAAACTCAATTCAGCAGCTTTCAAAGAAGGTTCACGAAAGAGGCAAGTACACTGACCTGCAAAAAGTAATGATTATGGGCGGTGGAAAAACCGGATTCTATCTTGCCGAGAAGCTTTCCGAATTTGGTGTATCGGTAAAGATTGTCGAAAGAGACAAGCAGCGTTGCTTCTATCTTTCAACTCACCTTAACGACGTTATGGTTCTGAATGGGGACGCCACTGACCTCCAGTTTCTTGAAGAGGAAAACCTTGATTCCATGGATGCGGTTGTAACTGCCACGGGGTTCGATGAGGACAATCTGCTTCTGGCCCTCACAGCCAAAAGACATGGCGTTGAAGATGTAATCGCCAAGGTAAGCCGTACAAGCTACGCGGAAATTATTTCTGCCATGGGCGTTGACATGGCCCTGAATCCTCTGGATATTGTAACCAGCATTATCCTCAGGCTGGTACAGGGGAAAAAGAAAGTTTTATCCTCTCAGCTGATACAGGGTCAGGCAGAGATTATGGAAGTATACGCAACTCCACATATGAATATAATAGGAGGGCATCTGAAGGATCTGCATCTTCCGAAAAGCATCCTTATTGCTGCAATCCACAGAGGAGATGAGGTTATTATTCCTAACGGAGATACGATCATCGAAGAAGATGACCGAATGCTTTTGTTATCGCTATTAAGCGATATTACAACTACCGAGAAGCTGCTGAAGGACACAAGTAAATTTAGCTTCTTCAGGTAATTATCGGGTAGTATTTATGAAAACCACATTAATCTCGACATTGAAAATAACAGGTTTGATTCTGGTGGCAATTAGCATCGCTATGTTGCCACCTGTTTTGGTATGCATGTATTATGGAGAATATGATATTGCTGCAGGTTTCGGTCATGCAGTATGGATCGATCTGCTTGTAGGCTTTGCAATGTATATGCTTTCCAAAGCCTGGAAGGTTAATCTGAGAGTTCGTGATGGCTATATGATTCTGGCTGTGTGCTGGCTTGCAGCCTCCATCTTCGGTTCCTTCCCATATATTTATGCAAATGCAGTTCAGAGCCCTCTTGATGCTTTCTTCGAATCAACTTCAGGGTTCTCCACAACAGGTGTTTCCGTCTTTGATGATGTGGAAATGCTGCCACACGGGCTGCTGCTTTGGCGGTCAATTACCTCCTGGCTTGGTGGGCTGGGCATTCTTGTTTTTGCTGTGGCTCTTATGCCTGCCCTGGGGGTCAACGGAACCAGTGTTGCTGAAGCCGACAAACCAAGCGTCAAACTGGATGTGATCAGCCCGAAGACTTCCAGAATCCTACTGGGATTATCGGTGGGTTACAGTATGCTGACTATTATAGAATGTCTGCTTTTGCGAGTCGGCGGAATGGGCATGTTTGATTCAGTTATCCATTCTCTGGGCACCGTAAGCACCGGTGGATTTTCAAATTACAATGATGGTATTATGCACTTCAGCAGTGTTTACATCCGGGTTATCATTGTAATTTTCATGCTGATTGCCGGAAGTAACTTCACTATGTTTTATTCCTTCACCAGAAGAAGGCTAAAGGCCTTTACTGAAGATACTGAGTTCAAGGCATACCTGCTTATAATGCTAGTGGCATCCTGCATTATATTTGTAGCACTATACTTAATTGAAACCGGGTGGTCTTATGCTGGTGAGGCTGCAAACTCAGCCTTCCAGGTCGTATCGATGCTGACAACAACCGGGTATTTATCAGATGATTACACTCTGTGGCCTGTTTTTTGTCAGATGATACTGATTCTGCTTATGGTCATAGGGGGCTGTTCTTCATCTGCCAGTAGCGGCAACAAAGTTGTAAGATTTGTTGTTGTCTTCAAACTGATCATGCGGGGTATAAGAACACGTCTGCATTCAAATGTAATACACAATTTAAGAATCAATCGCAAGGATATTCCTAACGATACTGTATCTGCGGTGACAAATACGATGTTCCTGTACCTGGTTACGGTTTTTCTGGGAGCTTCCGTTCTTGCTTTGGAGCAGCTACCCCTTGTGGAATGCTTCACAACCACCATTTCCCTTGTAGGCAATGTGGGTACATGCTTTGGTTCTATGGGTTTAGCAGGAAGCTTCGCTGATCTGCACGCTTTCACAAAAATATTCTTGAGCTTCCTTATGATTGCAGGCAGACTCGAAATATATACAATACTGGTATTATTCACACGTGGATTCTGGAGATCCGAATAGATATATGTATTTATGGAAACAAAAGTAACAAACTACAGAGCCATTATCAGAATACTTGGCATTATAGTTCTGATCATCGGAATAGCAGAAACTATCCCTCTGATTTATGCTGCAATTACAGGAGATTCTTCTTCGACAGAAGGTTTCGCTTTAAGTGCTGCAGGAACAATATTTCTGGCTGCCGTTGTGCTTATTACAGTTCGTCCGGGTCGTTCACGCTTCGGGGCAAGGGAGGGTTATCTTGTTGTGGCCTCCTGCTGGATTGTGGCTTCTCTTCTGGGAACAGTTCCATTTTTGACATGTGGGTACACATCAAGCTTTGCTGATGCGTTCTTTGAATCCGCTTCAGGATTTACCACCACCGGCTGCACGGCATTTGAAAACGGTCTCCATTCCTGTAGAGCTCTGCTTTTGTGGAAGGCTATCTCTCACTGGATGGGTGGAATGGGAATTCTGGTATTTGTCATTTCCCTGCTTCCTGCCCTTGGTATAAACGGACAGATTATCGCCCGTGCAGAAACCCCGGGACCTGTTCTTCAAAAGACTACGGTGCGCATGAGCGACTCTGCCCGTGCTCTTTATATTACATACTTTTCCTTTACAGTACTGGAATTCGTACTCCTGATGCTCTCCGGTAAAATGCCTGTATATGATGGGGTAATCACTACTCTTGGCAGCATCAGTACCGGTGGTCTGCTTGTTCACAGTTCAGGAATAGCATATTATGACAGCGTATATATTGAGCTGGTAATTTCTGTCTTCTGTCTGCTTGCTTCGATTAACTTTGTATTGTATCATTACCTGATCACAGGAAAGTTTTCATATTTCCTCAAGGACATTGAACTTCGTGCATACGCCATAATAGTTGCTTCATCAACTGCAATCTGCACTTTGGGATTGATGTATTTTAACAACGAGGATTTTGGCGGTTCTCTCAGAGATTCATTTTTCCAGGTGGTAAGCTTCGCTTCAACGGCCGGGTATACCAGAACAAATTATATTGCATGGCCTGCAATATGTCAGCTGATTCTATTGACGCTGATGTTTATAGGCGGTTGCTCCGCATCAACTTCAGGTTCAATCAAGGTGATCCGTGTTCTGGTTATGATAAAAATGATAGCGAGAGGCTGCGTGCGCCGCATACATCCCCGTTCAGTGGTTGCCGTAAAGGTTGGCAAAGGCAGCATTCCTGCTCCTGTTGTAGCCGCCATAACAGCCTTTGTTTTTACCTTCATGACGATCCTTATGGGATCATCTTTGATACTATCTCTTCAGGGTCTGGACATTGAGACTTCCATAACATCGGCTCTGTGCATGCTTTCCAATACGGGTGCAACCTTTGGTATCGGTGCTTCCATAGGAAATTTTTCTTTCTTCCACCCACTGCTAAAGGTTTATCTGGCAATGGTAATGATTGTAGGAAGGCTGGAGCTCTTCACAGTAATAATTATTTTCACCCCCACATTCTGGAGCAGGCACCGCTAAACTGAGCATAAAAAAAATCAGCTTCCTTTTGGAAGCTGATTTTTAATTTTTTATCTGATTATCCAACCAGTCCGTTAATTGCTACGAACAGCGGTGCAAATACTACTGCTACGATAGTCATCAGCTTGATCAGAATGTTCAGTGAAGGGCCGGATGTATCCTTGAACGGGTCACCAACTGTATCCCCCACAACTGCAGCTTTGTGAGTATCTGAACCCTTACCGCCATATGCTCCACCTTCGATATACTTCTTGGCATTGTCCCAGGCTCCGCCTGCATTTGCCATCATCAGAGCAAGCAATACACCTGCTGACAGGGCACCTGCCAACATTCCGCCAAGGGCTTCCGGTCCGAGAATGATACCGACTGCCAGTGGTGCAACAATTGCCATAATGCCAGGCACGATCATTTCCTTCAGCGCTGCCTTTGTTGAGATATCAACGCAGTGTGCATAGTCAGGTTTGGATGTTCCTGCCAGAATTCCTTCGTCTGCTCTGAACTGTCTTCTTACCTCTTCAATCATATCGTTTGCAGCCTTACCAACTGAATTCATCGTGAAGGCTGAGAACATGAACGGGAGCATTGCTCCTATGAACAGTCCAATAATAACTATCGGATCCAGAAGCGAAACAACTGAAAGATCGGTCACTTCCGAATATGATGCGAACAGTGCCAATGCTGTCAGTGCTGCGGATCCTATTGCAAATCCCTTACCGATGGCTGCCGTAGTGTTACCCACCGCATCCAGCTTGTCTGTGATACTTCTAACTTCTTCAGGAAGTTCAGCCATCTCAGCAATTCCGCCGGCATTGTCTGATACAGGACCATAAGCGTCAACTGCTACTGTCATTCCGGTAGTTGAAAGCATTCCAACTGCTGCCAGTGCGATACCATACATACCCATACCGGCACCAACTGTTTCTGTTGAGTAGTATGCAGCGAATATACCAATTGCGATGAATATTATTGGCCATACTGTTGACATCATGCCAACACCCATACCTGAAATGATTGTTGTTGCGGAACCTGTCTGCGACTGTTCTGCAATCTTCTTTACTGATTTGTATTCTTCTGAAGTAAAGATTTCGGTAATCTTACCAATCGCTACCCCTACAACAAGACCGGCTATTATAGCAATTGAAAACGCGAAGCTTCCAAGCATAATCTTTGACAGGATAACCGATATTATGACTACGACTCCACTTGAAATATATGTTCCGGCATTAAGAGCGTTTGCCGGATTGGAACCTTCCTTGCCCCCAACCATAAGAACGCCGATTACCGATGCTATGACTCCAACCGCAGCAATGATAAGAGGGAAAATAGCTGCTGTAGCCTCTTCAAACAGACCTCCGGAGGCTCCCGCAGCAACTGCTGCCAACGTGATAGCTGAAATGATTGACCCACAGTATGATTCATAAATGTCGGATCCCATGCCTGCAACGTCGCCTACATTGTCCCCTACATTATCTGCGATAACTGCAGGGTTACGTGGGTCGTCTTCAGGGATTCCTGCTTCAACCTTACCCACCAGATCTGCACCTACGTCAGCTGCCTTTGTATAGATACCGCCACCAACACGTCCGAACAACGCCATTGATGAAGCGCCGAATCCGAATCCGGTGATACACTGTACAACCGTTGCCAGATCCAGAATTACAACTACCATGCCCAGTCCGAACAGTCCAAGACATGCAACTGCCAGACCCGTAACCGCACCTGACCTGAATGCGATCTTCAGAGCCTTGTTCATTCCGGATTCCATCGCTGCATTCGCAGTTCTGACATTACCCAACGTTGCTACATTCATTCCGAAGAATCCGGCAAGTACTGAAAGTACCGCACCGAATACATAAAGGAGTGCTGTAGTTACCGACTGAAGTCCGAAACCAATTGCCAGAGCCAGTACGATAATTACGATAGCCATTATCTTGTACTCTCTCTTCAGAAATGCAAAGGCACCTTCCCTGATGAATCCCGCGATTTCCTTCATTCTGTCTGTTCCCTGATCGGAGTTCTTAATCCACCTTGCCAGGATAAAAGCCACAATCAATCCAAAGATTGCGGCGCATACAGCAATTACTGCTAATGCTTTCATTTTTTTAATACCTCCCTCTCGCATACCGCAACCTCTCGGAATTAATTTTTGCATATTTTTTACTTTGCCGCGCTAAATCGCAGCCTGTAAAAAAATACAATCCTATAACACCACATAAGAGGTATCGGAACGATACCCCTTACAAAAGTCGCAAATCATGCAAAATAATATAATAATATAAACTTTAATATAAACTTTACTTATTCAACAGCACACAGCACAATTGAAATTACAATAAACAAAATTGCAGTTGCTGAAGAAATTTTGCTTAGAATAGCATCGTATCCTGAACTTCTCTTTTTGCCAAAAAGCTGCTCTGCACCACCGCCGATTGAACCTGAAAGGCCGGCACTGTTACTTGATTGGAGCAGAATGCTTACAATCAGTATGATACTAGCTATCAATAGAACGCATTTAAGAGCTAAACTCATTTGCTTTCCTCCTTGATTTATTAACTTGAATAGTTTAGCACAACCAATACTTCAAATCAAGCTTTTTTGAAAAAATGAGTCGGAGGAAGTGACTTCCCCCGACTCATATTCCGGTTCGTTTTATTTGATGTTGTAGAAGGCATCCATTCCTGCGTACTGTGCTACATCGCCAAGAAGTTCCTCTATTCTCAGAAGCTGATTGTACTTGGCAACGCGATCTGTTCTTGACAGTGAGCCGGTCTTGATCTGTCCGGCATTAAGACCAACAACGATATCCGCAATCGTTGTATCTTCTGTCTCGCCTGATCTGTGAGAAACAACTGCTGTATATCCTGCCTTCTTTGCCATTTCGATGGCATCAAATGTTTCGGTTAGAGTTCCGATCTGGTTAACCTTGATCAGAATAGAATTTGCTGTTCCTGTTTCAATTCCTTTCTTAAGTCTTTCGGTATTGGTTACGAACAGGTCATCACCAACGATCTGAATTTTATCACCAAGCTTTTCTGTCATTAGTTTCCAGCCGTCCCAGTCGTCTTCTGCCATGCCGTCTTCAATCGAGATGATCGGGTATCTGTCGCATATTCCTTCATAGAATCCAACCAGTTCAGCTGCAGTCATTACTCTGCCTTCGCCCTTCCAGTCATATACTTTCTTTTCTTCATCATAGAATTCGCTGGCCGCGCAGTCCAATGCTATTCTGATGTCTTCTCCCGGTTTGTAACCGGCCTTTTCGATTGCCTCGATAATCACCTGAATTGCCTCTTCGTTAGTAGAAAGATCAGGAGCATATCCGCCTTCATCGCCAACTGCTGTATTCATTCCCTTGGCCTTGAGAATTTTCTTCAGACTGTGGAATGTTTCAGCCCCCATCCTAAGAGCCTCTCTGAATGACTTGGCTCCTACAGGCATGATCATGAATTCCTGAATATCCACTGTGTTATCCGCATGTGAACCACCGTTAAGAATATTCATCATCGGTGTTGGAAGAACCTTTCCGTTTACTCCTCCCAGATACTGGAACAGTGGCATTCCGATTGATTCCGCTGCCGCTCTGGCAGTTGCCATTGAAACACCTAGAATTGCATTAGCTCCAAGCTTACCCTTGTTTGATGTTCCATCCAGTTCAATCAGCAGCTTGTCAAGGCCGGGCTGGTCAAATGGATCCAATCCCACTACCTCGTCGGCAATTATTTCATTTACATTTTTAACGGCTGTGAGTACGCCCTTTCCAAGATATCTGTCCAAGTCTCCGTCTCTGAGCTCTACAGCTTCGTGCGCACCCGTCGATGCACCTGATGGAACCATTGCTCTTCCTTCAGTTCCATCATCCAGCAGAACTTCAACTTCCACGGTAGGGTTTCCTCTTGAATCCAGCACTTCTCTTGCCAGAACATCTTCAATATATGCCATTTCTTTTCCTCCTCGAAATATTCTCTAAATAGATAATCTGTTTGCTGTCATGTTCTCTTAAAAATCAACAATATTCATAAAGTCAGAGGCCTTCAGTGATGCTCCGCCTACCAGAGCACCATCGATCTCATCCTGATTCATAATCTCTGTTGCATTGGCGGGTTTAACACTTCCGCCGTACTGAATTATTACTTCGTCTGCAACCGCTTCATCGTACATCTCAATCAGAGTCTTTCTTATGAAAGCGCACATTTCCTCGGCCTGTTCAGGGCTTGCGGTTCTGCCGGTTCCTATTGCCCAGATAGGTTCATAGGCAACTACAATTTTTTTCATATACTCAGGAGCGATTCCCGCCAGACCGCCTTCGAGCTGGCTCTTCACGAAATCGAAAAGTGCACCCGAATCTCTCTGCTCAAGACTTTCACCAACACACATGATCGGTCTGATTGAGCCACTCAGCAGCTTTTTGAGCTTCAGATTAACTGTCTCATCGGTTTCCGCGAAATACTGCCTTCTTTCGGAGTGACCAACGATACAGAAATCTACACCGATTTCCTCCAGCATCTTCACTGATATTTCTCCCGTGAAAGCACCTTCATCTTCGAAATGAACATTCTGTGCCCCAACACCGATCGCCGTTCCCCTGAAAGCCTCTACCAGAACATCCAAATCCGTAAACGGTGCGCAGATTGCAGCCTGTACATCGGTTCCTTTATACAGAGCTTTGAATTCTTCCGCAAAGGCAATAGCTTCCGACTTCGTTTTAAACATTTTCCAGTTACCGGCTATAAGCGGTATTCTCATTTTGATATCCTCCATTTTATTTATGTAAAATTATTTATGCAAAAACTATTTTTCTTCTATGCATGCTATTCCGGGAAGAACCTTGCCTTCAAGAAATTCCATTGATGCACCGCCACCTGTTGAAACATGAGTCATCTTATCCTTCAGACCAAACTGTTCAACCGCTGCAGCCGAATCACCACCACCTATAACGGTTACGGCGTCAGAATCCGCCAGCGCCTGGGCAACTGCTCTGGTTCCGGCTTCAAATTCGGGCTTCTCGAATACACCCATTGGCCCGTTCCAGACAACAGTCCTGGCAGCTGCAATTTCCTCCTGGTAAATTTCAATGGTCTTAGGACCTATATCCATGCCCATCATGTCCGCAGGCATCTTATCAAAATCATAAGTTTCAATTCTGTTGTTCGCCTGGAAATCGTCAGTGCAGACTGTGTCTACAGGAAGCATGATTTTAACTCCGGTTTTTTCTGCCTTTGCGAGAAGATCTCGTGAGAGCTCCACGCTGTCTGAATCAAGAATTGATTTGCCGATTTCGTAACCCTTGGCTTTGTAGAATGTGAACATCATTCCTCCACCGATTATGATGGTGTCAACCTTCTTCATCAGATTCTCGATTAATGGGAGCTTATCTCCAACCTTGGCTCCTCCCATAATGGCAACGAAAGGCCTCTCAGGATTCTCGACCGCATCTCCCAGAAATTTTACTTCCTTCTCAATGAGAAATCCTGATACCGCCGGCAGATATCTTGCCAATCCTGCCGTGGAGCTGTGGTCTCTGTGTGCGGTGCCGAATGCATCGTTTACAAACAGATCTCCCAGTGCTGCCAGCTCCCCTGTGAAAGGTTCTTCGCTCTTTGTTTCTTCTGCTCTGTATCTTGTGTTTTCAAGAAGCATGACTTCTCCGTCCTGAAGGTCATCCACAAGTTCCTTAACCCTATCGCAGATTACCCTAGGACATGAGGCGAATTTAACCTCCTTACCCAAAAGTTCGGAAAGTCTGGCTGCAACGGGAGCAAGCGAGAGTTCAGGTTTTGGTTCGCCCTTTGGCTTACCCATATGTGACATGAGGATAAGCTTCGCTCCGTTTTCAATCAGGTATCGGATCGTAGGAAGAGAGCTTACGATTCTGAAATCGTCAGCAATCCTGCCTTCCTTCATCGGAACGTTGAAATCGCAACGGCACAGGACTTTTTTTCCCTTTACATCGATGTCTCTAGCTGTCTTTTTCATTTTTTGTTTCCTCTCATTTGTTATCTGTGGAATACATGTGCCTGATCAGCTCCAGAACCTTTGTTGCATAAGCATATTCGTTATCATAGTATGCGATAAGTTTATAGAACTTTTCATTCAGTGAGATTCCCATTGTCGCATCGTATATTGATGTGCATTTCTCCCCAACGAAGTCGAGGGTTACACACTGTTCATCCACATATCTGAGAATACCCTTAAGATATGTCTCTGAGGCTTTCTTCATGGCAGCGTTGAGTTCTTCAAGACTTGTGGCTGTCTTCAGAAGTACATTCAAATCAACAACTGATACGTCAGCAGTTGGAACTCTGTATGCAAGGCCTGTCATTCTTCCCTTGAGGGCAGGAATAACCTTTGCCACCGCCTTGGCAGCGCCTGTAGATGTGGGAATTATGTTATTAAATACTGATCTTCCGATTCTCCAGTCCTTCTCGTTCTTTTTATCAACAACTGTCTGCTTCGAGGTGGCCGCGTGAATTGTGGCCATAAGTCCCTGATCGATTCCGAATTCATCCTCCAGAACCTTGCACATCGGTGCGAGGCAGTTTGTTGTACATGAGGCATTTGAAACAACGTTCATATCCGATGTGTACTCCTGCTCGTTTACTCCAACTACAAATGTAGGGGAATCATCTTTAGCAGGGGCGGTAATAATGACCTTCCTGGCTCCACCTTCAAGATGAAGATTTGCTTTTTCTGCAGTATTGTATGCACCTGTTCCCTCAACAATGTATTCTGCTCCGCATTCTCTCCAGCACCCGGTTGAAGGATCCGCTTCGCTGTATACAGGAACTTCTTTCCCGTCAATAATCAGGCCCTTATCGTATAATCCAAGTTCCCTCGGAAAAAGTCCAAATGTCGAGTCGTACTTGAGCATGTACTTAATGTATTCTAGACCCATTTCATTTGCACTTCTGTAATTGATTCCTGCGATTTCGATTTCAGGCATATCCATTGCCGAGCGAATTGCCACACGTGAAATACGACCAAAACCACTGATTCCAACTTTGATAGCCATGTTATTACCTCCCGGTTATCCATTTTCAATAGTATAACTTTGTACTTACACATTAGCCCCATGTTCCGGTGGGGCTACTCGGCAATTATTATAGCATATTTACTCTATTTTATCCACTCTCAGGGTGTTGGTATTGCCCTTGATATTGAATGGTATTCCGGCACTTGAAACCACGTATTCACCGGCCCGCGCGATTCCGTATTCTTTGATTTTTTTCATAGTTGCATCATGGAGGGTTTCCCAGTTTTCTTCAGTCGTGCCCATCATCGGAATAACACCCCATACGAGGGACATGCTGTGAAATACATTCCGGTATGGTGTTACACCAATA